>PMWR01000211.1 GCA_003166055.1 Acidobacteriaceae bacterium | reverse complement strand
ACTCCGCTGTGGGGCGAGTCGGGTTCGCGGACGTTTACGGCACAACTGTTTGCGCCGAGCGCGCCGATTCCGGAGCCGCACACGGCGCTGACGTTGCCGATGCACGGGATTGCGAAACTGTCGGCGGCGGATCTGGAGGTGCTGGAGGGGTTCTTCGCGCGACGGCTGGACATGAGCATGGCCACGCGACAGGCGCTGGCGCAGCGGATCGCGGCGGCGATTCAGGCAAAGTCGGGGCTGGAACAGCCGGCGGGGGCTAGCGTGGAGACGTTTCTTGAGGCCACGGCGCGGCAGTTGCGGGATGTTGCGCGGATGGGGTGAGAGGGGCGGTTGAAACCGTAGACCCAGTTTCGCAGGTCGACCCAGACCGGAGTGAATACATCCCTCGGGGGCTATTGGTTCCTGCATGAATGATGTCCTTGCGCCGTCCCTACGGGATTCCGTAACGAGCTTGTGGAATCCNNAGCCAACTCTGCGCCTCCGGCGCGTTTATCCGGACGTTACTTATGCAGTCCTCAATAAAGTGGCTGCGAAAAAACCGCCTTTGATCGAATCTTGAGACAGACATCCCTCAGCGGCTGAAGCCGACGCTCGTTTTTCGAACGTCAATGGCACGATTAAAATCGTGCCCTTTCAAAGCTTGATTTATTCGAACAGCTTCAGTTGAATTGGGATTTGGCGGCGAAGGACTTTTGGTGGGCGAGGAGATCGGCAAGCACTCGTTCGGGGCAGAGGTGACGGGCTTCGAGCAGATCGAGCGTCCGCTCTGTTTCAACACACGAGGCGATGGTTATGAAGCAGAACAGGCAGCGGGTGTTGTAGCTGCCGTTTTCGTTTTGGGTGCGACTGTACATGGCTGCTCGCGGACGCTGGATTTCACGATGCTAGCGGCGGATGCAGTTTATGTGCGTGTTTTGCATCACTTGACAATGTGATGGAGACGCGTTGCCGAAGGGCGAAAAGAAGACACAGGTCCCCTTCGGCTGCGCTCTCTCGAAAATCATTGGTCTGGAGGGCAACCGCAGGTCCTTCGACTCCCTTCGGTCGCTCAGGGTGACCGATGTTTTTATAAAGGGCAAAAGCAAGGGCAAACGCAACAGCAAGGGCAAAGGCAAAGGCAACAGCAAGAGCAAAAGCAGCCGCAGGTCCTTCGACTCCCTACGCTTCGCTCCGGTCGCTCAGGATGACAGCGCTTGGGAGAAGAGGCGACGATTTTCATCCCCATCGGTGGGCCGAAGGGCCATGAACACTCAGGGCAGGATGACAAGAAGCAGGTCCCCTTCGGCTTCGCTCAGGGCAGGCTTTCCCTTCGCTCAGGATGACGGTCGGTGCTTTTCTTTTGAGGAGTTTCAGAGAGCGGTGGTCTGATTTGGGTTGCGGCGCAACTGCCAGCAGGCGCTAAGGCCAGCATGGGGGAAGAGCGACTCCGAGCAGGATTGCTGCTGGGAGCCGAGATAGTCGTATTCCTCTTTGTTACCTTTGAGCGGGACGGTCTGAAAGAGGTTGACTGTGACGGCGGATTGCGGGGAGCCGCGCAGCTTGAAGAGGCCCCAGTCGCCGAGGTAGGCGAGGACGAAGCCCGCGGCCAGGACGATCAGAACGCGAATTGACCAGCGCTTGATGTTCATTCGGTGGCGCCTCTTTTCAATTTGAATGCACGGCTGGCGGAAAGAAAAATTGTACTTCGACGACTGGCCGAACAACATCCCTCAGGGGCTGAAGCCCGCGTTGATTATAAGGCTCGTTGCGGCACGACTGAAGTCGTNNTCTACGCCAAGGTGGGGTTTTTCGGCAGGCTGTCACGTCGTGCCCTTTCGCGCAACGATGCCGAACGGGAGCTTTTCAACAGCGTTCTCATCCATCAACTTAACAGCCTGGTTTCATCTTTGAGGGCTGTGCCGGTGAGTTGGCGGCGGCGGGCTTGGGTGAGGTAGAAGGCGAGCTGGGCGGCGGCCTGCGTGTAGCTCAGGCCTTCGGCGCGGATGTTGGAGATGCAGTTGCGTTCGGCGTCGGTGCGGCCGGGGTGCGGGTCGTAGGTGATGTAGGCGCCGAGCGAGTCGGGCGAGCTGAGGCCGGGGCGCTCGCCGATGAGGATGACGGAAATTTGCGCGTGGAGTGCGGAGGCGATTTCATCGCCGATGGCCACGCGGCCTTGCTCGACGACGGTGATGGGGGCGAGGCTCCAGCCGGAGAGAAGCGGAAAAAGTTCTGTGAGTAACGGCGGCACGTGGCGGTCGACGGCGAGGGCGGAAAGGCCGTCGGCGACGATGAGAGCGAGATCGAAAGAGGCTGATTGGCCCTGGTTTTCGAGGAGCAGGGCCTTGCTTGAATCGTCGAGTTGGCGGCCAAGGTCGGGACGCTGGAGATAGGTGGCGCGGTCGGGCGCGGCGGAGCGGAGGCGGAGGACCGGGCTGCTGGTGATTTGGGATAGAGTTGCGGCGAGGGTGGCGGCTTCAAGGTGGGCGTGCACGGCGTCGCGGGCCTGGGCGTGGGAGAGCTGGAAATCGAGCAAGGCACGCGTGGGCAGGCTGACGCCGGTGCGGCCGAGGGCGACGCGGGCCGGCGTGAGGGCGCGGAGGGTTGCGGCGAGGGAGCCGGATTGCATGTCTTCGCTCATGCGGAGAGCAGTCTTTCGGGGTGGTGGGCTTCGCTGGTCAATCGCAGGAAGTGGTCGCCGGCGAGCCAGGCATCGAATTCAGGAGCGGGGCGGAGGTTGAGCACGCGGCGCAGGTAGAGCGCGTCGTGAAAGCTGGTGCTCTGGTAGTTGAGCATGATGTCGTCGGCGCCGGGGACACCCATGATGTAATTGACGCCGGCCGCGCCGAGAAGGGTGAGCAGCGTGTCCATGTCGTCCTGATCGGCCTCGGCGTGGTTGGTGTAGCAGACGTCGCAGCCCATGGGCAGGCCGAGGAGCTTGCCGCAGAAGTGGTCTTCAAGGCCGGCGCGGGCGATCTGCTTGCCGTCGTAGAGATATTCGGGGCCGATGAAGCCGACCACGGTATTCACGAGCATGGGACGGAAGGCGCGGGCGACGGCGTAGGCGCGGGCTTCGAGAGTTTGCTGGTCGACGTTATGGTGCGCATTGGCGGAAAGCGCGGAGCCCTGGCCGGTTTCAAAGTACATGATGTTGTCGCCGGTGCTGCCGTCGGCGCAGAGCGCTCCGCGCTTTAAGGACTTGCCTGCTTGGTGCGCTTCGTTAAGCAGGGAAAGATTGACGCCGAAGCTGCGGTTGGCGGCTTCAGTGCCGGCGATGGACTGGAAGAGAAGATCTATGGGCGCGCCTTGTTCAAGTGCGGCGATTTGTGTGGTGATGTGGGCCAGAACGCAGCTTTGCACAGGGATCTCGAAGCGCTGGCGGAGAGCGTCGATCATGCGCAGCAGACGGCGAGTGACGGCGACGTTGTCGCCGGCGGGATTGATGCCGATGACGGCGTCGCCGGAGCCGAGCAGGAGACCGTCGAGGATGGAGGCGGCGATCCCCAGGGGCGAGTCAGCCGGGTGATTGGGCTGGAGCCTTGCGCTGAGGCGGCCGGGCAGGCCGACGGTGGTACGGAAGCGGGTGACCACGCGGATTTTGGCGGCGGCGGCGATCAGGTCCTGGACGCGCATGAGCTTGCTGACGGCGGCTGCCATCTCCGGCGTGAGGCCGGGCGCGAGGGCGGCGAGATGGGCTGGAGTTGCTTCATCGGAGAGCAGCCAGTCGCGGAGTTCGCCGACGGTGAAGGAGCGGACAGGGGCGAAGGCCGCCGCATCGTGGGTGTCGACGATGAGGCGCGTGACTTCGTCGGTTTCATAGGGGACGATCTGCTCGGAGAGGAAATGCGCGAGGGGCAGATCAGCAAGGGCGGACTGGGCGGCGACGCGTTCTTCGGCGGATTGCGCGGCGAGGCCGGCAAGGACGTCGCCGCTGCGCAGGGGCGTGGCCTTGGCAAGGAGTTCGCGCAGATGGTTGAAGGTGTAGCGAATGGCGCCGATGGTGTGGGTAAAGGTCATGCGCTTCAGACCAGCGTATCTGAAATGCGCTGGTCGCGGCGAACGGCTTACGGCTTGCCGATGACGAGAATCTGGAAGGAGCCTGGGATCATGGGTGGGCGGGGGGTGCGCATCCATGCGGGAGCGCCGGGCGGCAGAGCGGGCGCGTTGGCGGGCACGGCCGGGACGGGGCCATATTCAGCGGTGATGGTGTAAATCTGGTTGGTTTTTGTGTCGAGGGTGAGCACCTTGGCGCGCGCGGGAGTGGGGACGGTCTCTTCGACCGAGAAGCTGGTGGGCGAGTCTTCTTTGATGACTGTGAGCGTGCCGTCGCCCTGTGAACTGAAGGCTTCCATCGTAGCGGGGTTGAAGGTGGCGCCGTCGCATCCGTTGCCGATGGGCAGATCGGTGATGATGTGGCCGTCGGTGGCCGACAGGATGACCATGTTCTTGTTGTCGCGGCAGGCGGCAAAGAGGATGTTGTTCTTGGCATCGAGGGCCAGGCCGGCGCATCCGCCGCCCTTGCTTGAGACGTCGTACTTGCCGGTCATCTTCATGGTGACCGCGTCGATGACGGCGATGGCNNGCCGAGGATGGAGCCATCCTTATCGTCAAGGACGGTGATGTTCGGCTCGGAGTGGCTGAGGACGTAGAAGCGGTGATTGAAGGGGTCGTTGAGGTAGCCGTCGGGATTGCCCTGGACTTCGATCTTTTTCAGAATGGCAAAGGTCTTGGCGTCGAACATGGTGATGGCCTTCGAAGTGGCAAAGCCGTGGCCGGTTGCGGTGTCGACCGCCCCGCCGTGCGCGCTGGTGCCGGGAATGTCGCCCACCTGGGCAAGCGTGTCGAGGTTGAAGACGCCGATGTGGCCGGCGGGTCCGGAGCGCGCAACGTAGAGATTGCGGCCATCGGGATCGGCGGTCACGTAGTCCATGCCGCCATCGCCACCGACGAGCTGAATCCTGAGGACCTTGTAAGGGCCGTTGTCCTGGGCATGGGCATAGGGCAGAAAAGCAAGCAGAGCGGCGACGGCTGCAGCAACGAGGGGCTTCGACGGCATGACGATGTCTCCTGTGGGGGTCTTCGGGATCTTTGCGGCTCGGGATGGTTCTCGCTTGTTCCCGCAATCGAGGATACACGCAGCCACCCATCGTTCGCAGGATGGGCAGTCGATACGGCATCTGGCGCCTGGCGATATTCTTGCGGAGGGGTGTGGTTGAGGATGATGCGCGCCTGGCTGGCCATTGAGTTTCTGCTGGTTTTTGCTGGATTGCCGCTGGTGTACCGGTTTTCGCCGGTGCGTGTGCCGGCGCTGCCGCTGCTGTGGATAGTGGCAGGGTATGCGATGTGGCAGTTGCTGCGCGATCCGCACTTTGACCGGGCGAAGCTCTGGGACGCCGGAAAACTGCGTGGCCGCATCAGCGCGATTCTGGCCATCTTCATGGTGTTCGCGGTGCTTTTGTGGCTGGGAGTGCGGCGGTTTGCGCCGGGATTGGAGTGGAGCCTGGTGAGGCCGCATCCATTGTTTTGGGCGGTGGTGATGGTGGCGTACCCGGTGTTCTCCGTTTATCCGCAGGGGCTGCTTTACCGGGCGTTTTTCTTTCAGCGTTACGGGGGACTGTTCAAGGGAAAGTGGACGATGATTGTGGCCAGCGCGGCTGCGTTCGCGTTTCTGCATATCATTTTTCGCAACTGGCTGGCGGTCGATTTGACGCTTGCGGGCGGGCTTCTTTTCGCATGGCGCTACGAGAGGACAGGGTCGCTGGCGGTTTCAAGCTTTGAGCATGCGTTGTATGGCTGCTGGCTGTTTACGGTGGGGCTGGGGCAGTACTTCTACCACGGGACAATTGAGGCGGTGGGGTCGGCGCTGCGNNGAGAGCTGGGGAGCCCGGTTGAATTCCTGTTGACAGATAGTACGTCGCGTACTATAGTACGTGACGTACTATGAATTCAACATCCACTCTCGAATTTGCTCTTTTTGGCCTGCTGCGGCAGAAGGCCCAGGCTGGCTATGACCTGCGCAAGACTTTTAATGAAACGGCCATGCGCCACTACAGCGACAGTCCGGGGTCGATCTACCCGGCTCTGCGGCGGTTGCAGGCGCGGGGATGGATTGAGGCAGCGCCCAAGGATCGCCGCGGGCGGGAGGTGTTTCAGCCATCTCCCGCGGGAGTCACCGCATTTGTGGAGTGGCTTTCGCGGGATCTGACTTACAACGATGTGGCTTGGCGCCTGAAGGAGTTGATGCTGCGCTTCGCCTTTATGGATGGCAATGTTCCGCGCTCGACGGCACTCCGTTTTCTGGAGCAATTCGAACGGGAATTCAGCGTCTACGTGGGGAAAATGCGCGCCCAGTTCGATGAGATGAGCGCCAGATTTCCTGTTCACACCGGCCTTCTGGCCTTTCAATCCGGGATTGAGGGGATGGAGGCTCAACTGAGCTGGGCGCGGCAGGCACGGCGGCGGCTCGAGGAGGATGCAAAGGCGAGGCTTGGGTGCCCGACCGTTGGATGCCCTGAAAAAAACTTGGCTGAATGAGATGCTCCTTTGCGGGAGAGAAAGACGAGTAAGACGATGAAGATGCTTGCGGTTTGGCTTGTTGTGTGCGGCGGTGCGGCGANNCGGCGTTTCGGCAGCGGCTTTCGCTCGATCCGAATCAAAACCCTTCGGGCCCCGATCTGACCAAGGTGGATCCCAGGATGATTGGGCCGATCACGGATTTCATGACGTTTTACGTGGATTATTGGCTGGCGAACAAAGTTGGCCAGTTGAAGAAGGTGGGCGATCATTTCTATTTCAGGAATCCAATGCCGGCGTCGTCGTGGGCGGATGGGACGCATGTGCTGATTGGCGAGAGCGCGATCGATTTCGACATGACGCTGAAGACTGTGGATGCGGCGGCGGGGACGGCGGTGCTGGTGGTGAAGCATGTTCCGCCGGAGAAGTCGGCAGTGAAGTTGCCGGCCGCGTGGATGCAGACGCCGGTGGGCGATTTGCCGAATAACTGGGTGGGCGTGCAGAAGGAACAGGACGGACGCTACACGGCGTCGGTGGGTGAGGAGAACGTTAACGTGGAGATCAAGGTGAGCCTGGCGGATGGAAAGATTCTGAGCGCGACGATGGACAATCCGGTGAAGACGATTGAGCGGACTTGCGAGGATCTGGCGCTGACAAAGTGCGGAGAGGCCAAGCCGCACGACATATTGCGGAAGGTTGAGATTGTGCTGGTGCAGTAAAAGAAGAAGTCTGCTGAATATGCTGAAAAGCGCGGCTTGAGCTGGGGCGCGGGCTGCCATGCTACCCTTTTCGCATCATGCGCAATGTTTGTGTTCTTGGTTTCTTGTTGATGGCAGCTTTGTCGGGCTTTGGCCAGACTACTGCGAGCGATGCACCGGGTTTGCAGAAGGATCCGCGGGCAGTATTTGCTGCCGCTGCGCCGTTTTATGACTTCTCCGACCCAAGTCTGAAGCCCTGGCATTTGAAGGCGAGTTACCAGCTTTACGACGAGAAGGGGAAGAAGGCGGAGCAAGGGACGTTCGAGTACTGGTGGGTTTCGCCGCACGAGTCTCGGAGTAGTTGGTCGCGTGCGGGCGCTGCGCACACAGACTGGCACACGGCAGATGGCAAATATGCCTACGAATCCACCGGGAAAACGATAGGCCTCTTTGAATACGGGCTCAAGGCGGCTCTGCTTGCTCCGCTGCCGGGACCTGCCGACTTAGATCCTGCGAAGTTTCAACTGGAGAATGAGGGCTTAGCGGAGAACGAGGGAATTGGGTCCTGCTTCACGATTGTGCCGCACATTGCGCAGTATGGACAGTTGGTTCGGCCCGAGCAAGGCCCGTTTCCGACCTATTGCTTCGAACCGCAAAGGCCGGTCCTGCGCAGTGTCTACTCCTTTGAGCGGGTTCAAACGGAGTTCAGCGACATCACGCAGACGCAGGGAAGATATCTGGCACAAGAGGTGAATGTCATCGAGGGAAAGCGCAAGCTGCTTTCCGCCAAGGTGGATGCAATCGATTTAATCTCTGCGTCTGATCCTGCTCTGACGCCTTCTGCTTCGGCCGCACGCACAATCCTCGATTACGACGGTCCCGCCCGTCGCAATGGCATCAAGATTAAAGGTGAAATCGCTCAAGGCTTGCTCATCACGAAGGTAAATCCGGTCTACCCTTCGGAGGCCAAGAAGGCTGGGATTCAGGGCGTCGTCGTCGTGAGTGCCGTGATTGGCACCGACGGCAAAATTCACGATCTGCGCGTGGTGTCGGCTCCGTCGGCTTCTTTGGCTGCTTCTGCGTTTTTGGCCATTTCGAATTGGGAATACAGGCCCTACACGATGAATGGAGAGGCGGTTCCCGTCGATACAACGATCAAGGTAACTTTCGCGCTGGGTAGATGAACGCGGCCCCAGGTCTCTGAAAAGAAACTACTCTTTGCCAAGGTTGCAAATGATTGATTTCATTGAAAAACGCATCTTAGCGGATTTCAGATCGTCCCTACGGGACTGAAGCTTATATTGACCTCTGACCCAGGACTGCGCTGCGCTTGTCCTGGGCTATTATCGCTTCTCCCTCCGGGAGAAAGAACGTCCAGCGGTGTTTCATCTCCCGTGGGTCGGCTGCGCTCGTGGACGACTGAAACAAATCCTGTGGGGCTGGCGGCGATTGTTGTAATGCGGGTCTGGAGACCCGTGCTACCATGCGAGTTTCCCAGGTCCCAAAGGCGGGACCTGGGGCACCCAGAGTTTGAGCGGGATGCGCTAGAAGCGGACGGAGGCGGCTCTTGGGGAGATGCCGCTGAGTTCGGCGGCGCGGGCTTCGGCGTATGCGGCGGCGCCGAGCAGGGCGGCTTTGCTCTCGAGGATGACGCGGACGGGCATGTGGATGAGCAACTGGCTGAGGCGGCCCTTGTCAGTGAAGGCCTTGATGAAGGTGCCGTCCTTGAGCTTTTCGAGGATGCGGGGAGCGATGCCGCCGCCGATGTACAGTCCGCCGACGGAGAGAATCTTGAGGGCCAGGTTGCCGGCTTCGGCGCCATAGATGGAAACGAACATGTCGAGGGCCTTCTCGCAGATTTCGCTTTTGGCGGCGAGGGCCATTTCGGTGATAACGGAGTTGCGATCGGGGGCGTCGGCGATGCGCTCGGCGAGCCAGGTTGGCTCCTCCATGCCACGCACTTCAAGCAGGAACTCGTAGATATTGGTGAGGCCCATGCCGCTGACGACGCGTTCGGCGCTGATGCGGCCGTTGTACTTTTCTTTGAGGAAGCGGAGCAGGTCGATCTCATCCTCGTTGCGCGGCGCGAAGTCGGAGTGGCCGCCCTCGGAGGGATAGGGAATGTGGGTGTGGCCGTTCCAGACGAGGAAGCTCTGGCCGAAGCCGGTTCCGGCGGCCACCAGGGCGCGGTTGCCTATCTGGCGCGGGTCGCCCTCGGCGAGGGTGTAGATCTGGTCGGGGGAGAGCTCGGCGATGCCATAGCCGTTGGCCTCAAGGTCGTTGATGAGGAAGACGTGGTCGATGACCAGGCCGGCTGCGAGTTCGCGGCTGTCGAGGGTCCAGGGCAGGTTGGTGAGGCGCAGGCGGCCGTCGCGCACGGGGCCGGGAACGCCGAAACAAGCGGCGGTGACTTTGTCTCCGCCGAGAAACTCTTTTACGATCTCTTCGAGGCCGGAATACTCTTTGGCCGGATACTGTTTGTCTCGGGTGTATTTGAGTTTTCCATCGATAAAGTCAAACAGCGCCAGGTGGACCTTGGTGCCGCCTACATCTCCCGCCAAAATCATCGTTCCCTCTCCAAAACCCCACAGCCTTGCTCATCTGTCGCGGGTA
Source organism: Acidobacteriaceae bacterium (assembly GCA_003166055.1). The sequence goes on along the minus strand of PMWR01000211.1, from coordinate 787 downwards.
AAAACGCGGCCGCAGCCTGATCCAGGATCAGTGTGAGTATACCGCTTGCGGGCCAGATGAGTTGGCTGGGCAAGCGGTCGGGATCGCGGGGGCCGGTTAAAACTTCCCTTAAAATCTCCGCTTTATCGGCGCCGGCGATAAGGAAGAAGACGGAACTGGCGTGGTTGATGACGGGCCAGGTGAGGGTGATGCGCCAGGTATCTTTTTGCGGTACCTGGTTGGCGACGACCAGTTGGCTCATGGCATGGATGGCCTCGGTGCGGGGGAAGAGCGAGGCGGTGTGGCCGTCGTCGCCCATGCCGAGAGAGATGAGGTCAAAGCGGGGACTCTCGGCGCCTTCGAGCCGGAAGCTCGAGCGCAGTTCGGACTCGTAGCGTGCGGCTGCAACCTGGGGCGAGAGTTCGCCTTCCATGCGGTGAATCTGCTCGGGGCGGAGCGGCACATGGTCGAGGAGGGCTTCGCGGGTCATGCGGTAGTTGCTGTCGGGGGCGTCGGGAGGGACGGTGCGCTCGTCGACCCAGAAGAGGTCGAGACTATCCCAGGGCATGCGCGCGCGCCAGGGCTGATTGGGGTCGGCGAGGAGCTGGAAGGCGGCTTTGGGGGTGGACCCGCCGCTGATGGCGATGCGGGCGCGGCCGCGGGCGGCGACGGCTTCCGAGACCATCTCGACAAAATAATGCGCAGCGCGGCTTGCCAGGGCGGCTGCGTCCGGCTCTACGTAGTATTTGATCCTTAGTTTGCGGGACATGGGTGCTGCGTGCCTCTTGTCTCTACGTTACACGGGAGG
>PMWR01000409.1 GCA_003166055.1 Acidobacteriaceae bacterium | reverse complement strand
TTTAGCAAACCGCCGCCTTCAGCCACTCGGCCATCTCTCCGTCAAGTAAATCCGCTTTATTTTGAACGTCTTACAAGAAACTTGTACTCGCGTTCAACGACTCCAGTTGCATATTAGTTGCATAGTCGCTTTTCGGGGACCTGCATCTGCTGCTAGGAGGCTGCGAATCTACGGCTTTCCCCATTGTATATGACTCTTGGATACCCATGCACACATTGTCGAGGCTGCCGTGGAAGGCGCCGTCCTTCGTCTGCGTCCAATCATAATGACCATGCTGGTGGCCACTCTGGGCCTGCTGCCCGCCGCGCTGTCGCATGCGATCGGCTCGGGCTCGCAGCGGCCCTTCGCCATCGTGATCGTGGGTGGCCTGCTTGCCAACCTGGTGATCGGCATCTTCCTGCTGCCGACGCTGTATGTATGGGCAGCCCGCGAGAACGACATCTTGCCGGCGGTCGAGGACGGTGAGGAATTCTGAGGTTTCCTCAGAGGCTGCATCGGCAGTGGAGGTGAAATAGTCAAGCTAATCTGATTTGTCGCTGGAAGTTGGCTTCTCGAACGTCTTCCTCAGGGTCTTTGAAATGCCGCATTTGCCGTTCAAGTATTGACGAACTCACAACTGTCCATTGAGCAACCATACGGGCAGAACCTTGAACTTCGGCAGAAGTTACCTCCTGATCAGGCAGAGACCGATTCTATTGTTGGCACGCAACAATGCTGCAAGGGCGATTGATCTCTTGGCTTTCACGACGCGCACCGAATTGGACGGAAGCCGGTCGAGAGGTTCTTGCGTGCTAAGAAATGCCTTTCTATTCTTCTGGATGATTGCTTCTTCGATTGGCGAGGCACAGCATTAGGCCTCTTTTTGCTGCAGGTTGAATCGGTAGCCGATGCGAGGCAGGGTTTGAATATATTGCGGCTTAAGTGGGTCGTCTTCAATCTTCTTGCGCAGTTGACCAACGTAAGTCCGCAAGTATTCAAAGTCATTTCCATGCTCCGGCCCCCACACCGATTTCAAAAGTTCTGTTTGCGGGATCGCGACGCCGGCATGAATCATTAGATAATGCAGCATCTCAAATTCTTTCGGCGTTAGATGAATCGAATGCCCGGATTTCTGCACGCGATATTTCACAGGATCCAATTCCAATTGGCCATGGCGAATCGCTGCTTCATTGGCGTAATCTCGAACGTTTGATCTGCGAACTGCCGAGCGCAGTCGTGCCGTCAACTCCCTAAGCCGAAACGGCTTCGTGATGTAGTCGTCTGCACCGGCGTCCAGCGCCACTACCTTGTCATCTTCGCTATCCATCACTGTCAACATCAGGATTGGCAACCGCGGGATCAAATGCCGGATGCTTCGGCAGGTTTCTATTCCGCCCATGCCGGGAATATCCACGTCCAACAACACTGCATCAAATTGGGTTACCCGGACAAGCGACAATGCCTCTTCGCCCCTCGACGCATCGACGACGATGAAGCCCATACCAGACAACGTTACATGCAAAGCCCGTCGCAAAGAATTGTCATCGTCGACGATAAGAATGGTGCCGTGGCCTGAGCTAGCTGCTTCTGTATTCAATGTCTCCTCCTTGAGTCAAGCGGGAGGGAAAGAAAGAAAGTTGTTCCTTCCTTCTGATCGCTGATGACCCACACGTGCCCGTGATGGGACTCCGCAGCCTTCCTTGCAACGGAGAGCCCAATGCCTGTGCCAGAAACGGATTCCCGGAAGTCTTCTGCCCTGTAAAAGCGGTCGAAGATCCGCTCCCTGTCTTCCATTCGAATCGGCAATCCATAATTATGCACCGAGATCATTACCTCGGTATGACTGACTTGAACTCCAATCTTGATCGGCGTGCCCGGCGTCGAATATTTCCGGGCATTGTCGATGTATTGAGTGAGAATCATCGCCAAGAGCCCTCGATCCACCCAGATTGCCAATGCAGGATCATCCACCGAAATCTCGATTCGGTCTCTCTCTTCTTTTGCCAGCCGGCTCGCCAATACCTCGGAAATCAATTCCTGGACATTCACCTCGGTTGCGCGCAGGCCAACTTGTTCGGATTCGAGCTTTGCGGTCGTCAGTAATCTTGTGCAAAGTTCGCTCAAACGTACCGCCTCACCTTCAATCAGTTTGGCCAGGTCGCGTTGTAAATCGGTCAATCCGCCCATCTCAAGCAAACCGGAACTCGCTGTCTGGACTGTTGTCAGCGGCGTCTTGAATTCATGCCCAAGCGCATCCATGACCGCCGCACGCAACTGCTCGCCCTTTCTTGCCGCATCGGCTTTTTCTTCTTTCTCAAACCACTGGTGGCGATCGATGGCAATCGAAGAAAGCGACGCGAGCGCATCAACAACCAATGGACTCAACCTCCCACGCACGATTAGCGCCCCAACTGTTCCAGATGCCGCTCGCAAAACACGCTTCGATGTTTCCGACTCGCGATCGTCGTGTCCCGCATCGAGCAGACAGCATTCCCGGGCCAGGTTTTGCTCGTCCGCGCCCCACTCGCCTACGGAATCCTGGCGTCCAAGATTCTTATCGAACAAGGCAACCGAGCTTGCGCCAAATATTCGCTGAATCAGTACCACCAACTGTGGTCCCGGCGGCTGATGCAGGTCCATCCACAGCGAGTTCCGGCTCAATTCATACAGTTGTCCCATCCAGGTTCGATGGAATGCCGCATCTCTTGCGCTTCTTAGCTCCTTCGCGGATAGCCTGCTGATTACAAGTGCCGTGACCTCAAACGTTGCAAGCGCCACCCAGTCCTGCTGATCCGTAACATTGAAGCGAAAAAGAGGCGGCATGAAGAAATAGTCCAGGCAAGCCACGGCCAGAAGCGAAGCGAAGGAGGCCTGCCAGAAGCCGCAAAATGAAGCCATTGCAACCACAGCCAGTAAATAAAGGCTGCTGATCGCCAACAGATTAATCCGTAGGGTGTACGCGCAATAAGTCAACAGCGCAATTCCAGCCCACGCAATCAGGCTTTGCCATAGAACCCGAAAGCTTCGCTGCGGCTCGATCCATCGAGATACGATTGGAATGCCCATCTTTCCAGCATCCTGCTCGAACAGTTGCGCCGGCCATCGTAACCGGCTCGATGCGTTAATAGTAAATTTCTCGCAAAGCTCGGGCGTCCCTCACCATTGCAAGAAACCTGTTGGCCAGCTCCTGTATGCGATCTGCCTGGCGAAGATGCAGTGCCTCTTTTGGCAGCAGTTCTCCGCCTACGCCGATGGCGGTTGCGCCGGCAAGAATGAAGTCGGACGCGGTTAACTGATTTACGCCGCCAGTAGCAATCAATGGGATTTGCGGTAGTGGAACCTTCAGCGCGCGCACGTATTGAACGCCGCCCACATGACCAGTCGGGAAGATCTTGACAAAATCGGATCCGGCCTTCCACGCTGCGATGATTTCCGTCGGTGTCAAAGCTCCCGGCAGCACCGCGACGTCCGTCTTCTTTGCATAGGCCACTACTTCCGGAACAAATCCAGGGCTGGTCAGAAACCTGGCGCCTGCGTCGATGCATCGCCGAGCCCACTCATCATCCAACACGGTGCCGGCACCGACAGCAAGATCCGGAAAGCGCTTTGCCAGGTCGTTGATTATCTCCAGCGCACCCGGCACGGTCAAGGTGATCTCGACAATTGGGATGCCGGCCGAGTACACAGTTTCCGCTGCAAAGAGCGCCAGATCCTGTGACGACACGCGTACCGACGGCAGAATACCAATCTCCTTGATGCGAGCGCTCACTTCGTCTCTTCTCATCGAACCGGCCTCTCTCTATCGGTAACCGAATATACGATGCGCCTCGCGCCGTTCGCAATGGAAATTACTGTCATTGGATGACTTCGTGTCCGACCGCAAGATTCATTTGTCCAGCGGCCGTCATATACGCGCCGATTAGCTGCAGGTACGCCAGTTGAACGACGCGGTAGTCGCTCTGGGCATTGAGAAAGTCCATCAGCGACGCACCCCCATGCTCATAGGCAAACGTAACAGTGTCGCGCACATAAAGCGATTGATCGAGATACTGCGCTTTGTATGGCTTGATTAAAGCAATATTGCTGCGCACCAATTCGTAGGCATCGTCCACGTCGCTGAAGACCTGCGCCTTGGCTGCCTCGGCAGCCTGCTGGCTTCTGTCGATGTCGATCATCGTTCGCTTCTTCTCTCCCTGGTTCTTGTCGAAGATGCGCAGAGGGACGCTAACGCTGAGGCCGAGTGTCTGGTTGCCGTTCGGGTTATTGGTCGAAGAGTTATAGGTGTACCACGCGCCGAAAGTCGGATCGGTCGAGCCATTGGCCCAGGCCAGCTTGTGGTTAGTTTGCGATTGCTGAATGGTCTGGATCGCTGCCCGGAGGTCCGGCCTGTTGTCCAGCGCAATCTGGTGGTAATCGCTCAGGGGCTGGAGTTCTGGGCCCAGATCGAATGTTCCAGTTACGTCGAACTGGTCGACCGGAGTGCGAT
>PMWR01000371.1 GCA_003166055.1 Acidobacteriaceae bacterium | reverse complement strand
CACTACAAGACCATCGTTCCCGCCGCGGGCATCGACGTCGGCATGGCCGCGCCCAAGGCTCCCGGCCATCGGGTTCGCGAAGTCTTCACCGAAGGCGGCGGCGTCCCCGGCCTCATCGCCATCCACCAGGACGCGACCGGTACCGCCCACGCCCTCAATCTTAGCTATCTCAAAGGCATCGGCTGCACCCGCGCCGGAGTCCTCGAGACCACCTTTAAAGAAGAAACCGAAACCGACCTCTTCGGTGAACAGGCCGTGCTCTGCGGCGGCGTCAGCGCCCTCATAAAGGCTGGCTATGAAACCCTCACCGAAGCCGGCTATCAGCCCGAGAGCGCCTACTTCGAAGTCCTGCATGAATTGAAGCTGATCGTCGACCTCATCTATCGCGGCGGCCTCGCCTATATGCGTTACAGCATCTCCGACACCGCCGAGTGGGGCGACTACGTCAGCGGCCCGCGCGTCATCAACGAAGAGAGCAAGAAGGCCATGAAGGCCATCCTCACCGAAATTCAGGATGGCAGTTTCGCCAAGCGTTTCCTCGCCGACCAGAACTCCGGCCGCAAGGAATTCCTCGCCTTCCGCGAAGCCGAAGCGAAACACCCCGTCGAAATAGTCGGCAAAACACTCCGCGCCGCCATGCCCTTCCTCGACCCCGTCACCGTCGAAGAAGTAGCCAAGAACCGCTAGCTTTCAACTTTCCGGGTGCCCCACCCTCGCGACGTTATTGTTTTCGTCGCTAGGGTGGGTTACCACCCACATCAACTTTCGTCCTGCACAAAAACATCTGACTGTCATCCTGAGCGGAGTGTAGCGNNCTGAATCACCAAATTATCTGTTCAAAGATCCTCCGCAACCGCGCACCCTTCGCCGGATTCACCATCTCCACAAATCCCACTCTCCCATCCAGGTGCATTCGAAACGCCGGATGCCCCTCGCGATTCTGGCTCTCCGCTCCATGCCGCGCGCAGTTGGTCAAAATCGCCTTCAGCCTATAGAAGTCCGCACGTACAACATTCAGTCGCTCATTCGTAACGATCCCCGCAAGATATTGCCTCACCCCTCGCCGCATCATGCGCGTCTTGCGATGATTGACTTGGAATCCCTCTTCGAGCAGAATCGCCGCAGCCCGCAATGCGAATCGCTCCGCGCATTGATTGAATTTCTCATCGCCGGAGAAGGCAAGGTCATCCGCATACCGCGTGTATTTCGCGCCCGCCGCCTCGGCCAATCCGCTCAAACGGCAATCCACTCGATACGCGCAAAGATTCGCCAGCGCCGGCGAAGTCGGTGCGCCCTGCGGCAAATGCCTCCATGCATACAACGCCCGCGCCTCCGACCTCGCCATCGGATCGAGCCCCTTCCCCAGCGTCTTCCACATCCTCCGCGGCGCCGCGTTGGTGCAGATTCCGCCCAGCCGGTCAGCAACGGCATCCGGGTAACCCGCCGTACGAAACAGCGCCTGCACCCGCGGCCCGGAGAGCGACGGGAAGAAATCCCGCAAATCCATGCGCCGCACAACCATCCGTCCCACGTGCGGCGCGGCAAATGTCTTGATAGACCTGCCACGCACAAATCCATGCGCCGCCGGATGCGAAGGGATCTTCTCCAGTAACTCGCGCAGAATAACTCTCTGTAACTCTTTGAGTTTCTTCTTGGGCGCCTCAATAAGTCGAATGCTGCTGCTCTTCTTGGCCAGGACTCTATAGTGATAGTTGCTTACCGGCCCGTCGCCATTCCCCGTCCGCGCATTCATCCGTTTCAAGTCCGCAAACCACTCCAATTCGCCGGCGCTCACGCAGAGCCAGGCAGCCAGCTCCCCCTCCGACTCAATGCGCGGAACCGCCCAATTCCGCGCCGCGTCCGCCGGATGCATCCGCGCAGGCTCCGTCACCCATTGCGCAATTTGCAATCTGCCTTTGTATTTGTGTCTTGCGTACCGCAGCCCGTCATCCGCCCGCAGAAACTCAACCACATCTCTGCGCTTCGGTCGCACTTGCGCGCCAAACGCCCGCACATAGCGCTCAGCCAAGTTCCGTATCCACCGCCAGTTCTCGCCCAGCGTTCGCCGCATCCGCGCGGCAACAGCATCCGCCGCCGGCTCTCCTGCGAGAATCGACCGTGCCAGCGCAGAATAAAAAGTTGTGCTTAGCATCGAGATAAAACAGCGGAATGCTCCAACGAGTCTGACCCTGCGTGACCATATCTGCACAGCGTGCAGCGCCGGTCACGCGACGAATGCCGAGTTATTCACGTTGCCCTGGGGTATCCCCAGAGAGGACCGGGTCGCCCCCGAAGGCGCAACCCATATCCGGCTTGGAGCATTCCACTGCCTGACGCATGATAACGCGATTGGCCGTTCTCACTTCCGCTTCCCCGGCACATCCTGCCCGCCCTGGTGCAGCACGATCGACGCGAACGCCCCGCCAGCATCCGGAACAAACTCCATCTCCGCGCCAACATTTGCCGCATAGAACCGCGGATGCCCATCCTTCACGCCCGCATACATCAGCGGAAATGCCTGCTGTCCGCCCACCTGCCCGGTCAGCCCATCGGCGCCAACCGCAAACGTAATCGTAACCCCCACCTCGAGATCGTAGACGCCCACAAACTTCGCCAGCTCATCTTTCGTAATCGGCACCGCCTTGCGCTCACTTGCCAGTGTCACCGGCTTGCCCAGCACCACGTCCAGCAACTGCCCGCCCATCTGTCCCGGCGCGCCGCCATTCACATTTCCCAGCACCACAATTGCAATCCGCTTTTCCGGCACATACGCCAAATGCGTATTGAATCCCTCGATGCCGCCGCCATGATCCACCACCTTGACCCCGTCCTTGTCGCTGATGAAAACGCCCAACCCATAATTCCCTTTGCCCGGCGTCGTCATCGCCTTCAGTGAATCGGCATTCAGCACCTTGCCGCCAAACAGCCCATGCTCCCACTTCAGCAAGTCGCCGGTAGTCGAGTACATTGACCCCGCGGCCCATGGCACCGTCATCGACTCCGACCGCGCCAGCACCAGCCCGTCCTTGCCCTGCATATAGCCCTGTGCCCGCCGCGGCAAAATCAGCTCATCTGTATCCAGCCCTGAATCCTTCATCCCCAGCGGCGTCAGAATCCGCTCCTGCAGCATGTCCACATATTTCTTTCCACTCACCTTCTCAATCACCGCGCCCAGCACCTCAAAGTTCGAGTTGCTATAAGCAAACTTGCTGCCCGGCTCAAAATCCAGTGGCTTGTCCTTGAA
>PMWR01000235.1 GCA_003166055.1 Acidobacteriaceae bacterium | reverse complement strand
CATCTTGCGTTGGACAAGAGTGGAAGTTGGCTGGGAGCGGGATTCAGGGTATACTGAAGATTCGGCAAGCTGACGGGGAGGTGTGTCTTGGTTGACGCGCCTGAATAGCCGGACCGTTCCCAAATCCAGGGCCAATCTTGGGCCTGAGCGTGATAGGAGGGGTTCGGTAGGCAAAATCCTGGCGGCAATATGAAAACCTTGGAGTGAAGTCATGGCACAGGTATGCGATATTTGCGGGAAAGGCCCGCAGTTTGGGAATAACATCAGCCACGCGCACAACGTTTCGCGGCGCCGTTGGAACGTGAATCTACAGGCAGTCAAGGCACTGGTTAATGGCGCGTCGAAGCGGATTCGGGTGTGCACCAGCTGCATCAAGAACGGCAAGATCGCCAAGGCGTAAAGCTGGTCAGCTGAATCCTCGCTAATTTAGCCGAGGCCAGAACCCTCAATTCAAGTTCGACACGAACCCCGTCCAGGCACAGGACGGGGTTTTGTTGTGGCTGAAAATCAGGGCTTGACTGTCGCGGGAAGGGGCGCGAGCGGATTGTCCCAAGGGAACGCTGCGGCATCCAGGCCCGAGGGCGACCAGCGGGCGACGATCGCTTGAGCCAGCTTGGCGAGTGTCTGTTCCGCTTCATTGTCGCCGGTCCAGCGCTGGTCGGTGTTGTCCCAGGTGAAGGCGGCGATGACGACAGGGCCGTTCCTGGTGGCAATCAGGGCCACATCGTTGCGCACCGCGTCGAGGGCTCCGGTTTTGTTGGCGATGGCGGAGCCGTGCTCGCTGGTGTCGAGCGCCTCAAGATAACGCGGCAGGCTGTCACGGTCCTGTTGCTGACGGAGGCTGTGAAGCAGCGCACCGCAAATCTGGCCGTCGACAGGGAGCGGAGCCGAGCCGTCAAGGTTGAGGCGGCACTCAGCCAGTCGCTCCATGATTGAGGCCATCTCCCGCGCGGTCGTCTTGCCCAGGCCGAATTTGGGCTGGTCGGCGGGCATGGGGCCTTCGGCCGGCTTGTAGACCTTTTTATAGAGCACGGTCTGCTGGAGGCCGGCGGCGCGCAGGGTTGCGTTGATGTGGTCCAGGCCCAGCCGGTCGATGGCGAGGTTGGTCGCAGTGTTGTCGCTGAGGACGACCATCAGATGGAGCGTGTCGCCGAGGGTGAGAGTGAGCGGAGCGGTGAGCTGGCCGATTACTCCGGAGCCGGGAACCTGGTTGGATTTGGTGAGTGTGAGCTTTTCAAAGAGGGACGCCTGGCCGGCGCGAATCTGCTCCGCCGCGTCGAGAAGAATGCCCATCTTAATCACGGAGGCGGTTTTGACAGGCTGGTCAGGATCGAGAGAAGCGGTCTGGCCGGTTTTTAGGTTGTGTGCGTAGAGGGCGACATGGCCGTGATGGGCTTGCGCAATGGAGAGCAACTGGCGGTCCAACGGCTGGTCCTCATTCGAGGTAACCGGCTGCTGGCCGGAAAGAGAGCTGGAAGCCAGGGTCACGGCGAGAAGAGTCGTAAACACAACGGAGAAGGTGGCGCGCTTCATGGATTCAGAGTAGCGCGCCGAACCAGAGAAGCAGCCGGGGGCGGGTCAGCTTTCTTTTGCTTTGGTAAATGTCAGCGAGGCGGAGTTGATGCAGTAGCGGAGGCCAGTGGGCGCGGGGCCGTCGGGGAAGACGTGGCCGAGGTGCCCGCCGCAACGGGCGCAGGTGACCTCGACGCGGCGCATGCCAAAGCTGATGTCTTCATGCTCGTGGATGGCTTTGGATTCGGCGGGAATCATGAAGCTGGGCCAGCCGCAGCCGGAGTCGAATTTGGCTCCGCTGAGGAACAGAAGCGCGCCGCAGCCGGCACAGTGGTAGTTGCCGGTTTCGTGGTTCTGGGTGAGGGCGCCGGTGAAGGGGCGCTCGGTGTCCTTTTGGCGCAGAATACGGTACCGCTCGGGGGTTAGGATGGCGCGCCATTCGGCGTCAGTGCGTTCGACTTTTTCTGGTGTGTCGCTCATGGTTAGTTATTGGATGAGATGTATGCCGTCCAGGTCTCAAACTCCTGTGGTGGGGCAGACGTTCGCGGGAGGCTCGCGTGGGCGCATCCGGCTCTAGATTTCGGCGACGAGGTCGATTTCAACCAGAACGTCTTTGGGGAGGCGAGAGACTTCGACGCTGGTGCGGGCGGGTGGGGTCACGCCTTGCGGAGCGAGATACGCGCCATAGACAGCATTCATGGCCGCGAAGTCGCTGAAATCCTTGAGAAATACGGTGGCCTTGACCGCTTTGGAAAGGCTGCTTCCGCCCGCTTCAAGGATGGCCTTGAGGTTCTCAAGGACCTGGGTGGTCTGCTCGGTGATGCCGCTGGCTACCACCTGCTGGGTGGCCGGGTCGAGTGCGATTTGGCCGGCGGTGAAGATCAGGTTGCCGGCCCGCACGCCCTGGGAATAGGGTCCGATGGCGGCGGGGGCTTGGTCGGTGGCGATGACTGTTTTGCTCATGGCTTGATTGTAATGGCGAACGCCACCTGCGGTGGGGCAGACGCTCGCGGGCGGCTCGCACTAGCATTGCTGCTTCCCACCCTTGCGACAGAAACAATCGCAAGGATGGGGCACCCACGTTCAGTATTTCGTGTCCCATATTTATGGGCCGGAACAATCGTTCAGACTATTGCCACTGGGCGAGCAGGCCGGCGCTGATGATGATAGCGAAGAGCCAGTAGAAGACATTAATCGCGAAGAGCTTGAACGGGCGCTTTTCATAGAGGGATTGCATGAAGAGCAGTGGGAAAACAAATCCCAGCCAGCAGACGAAGCCGATGAAGGCACCCCAGGGAAAATTGCTTGCATAAGACCACTGGATAACGTGCGCGAGCGCGAACGAAGTGATGAGGCCACCAAAGAACGACAGGATCATGGCGACAATGCTGGGCTTCTCATTTGGTTTCTGGCCGACCAGGGCCTTCCACTGTTTACCGAAGAGGAGGGAGTACCACAAAGCGCCGAGGATCCATTGGATAAGGGCGGCTACCAGGATTGCAACGTAGTTCAACTGCAGATGTGTCATTGAGAAGCCTCCATGATGGGCTGAAGTGCAGCTCCGCAGGTCCGGGATCACAGAGAGTTTGGGGAATCACTGGCTGGCCGGCATGAAAGGAGTTATGCAGATGACTTTGCGGTAGCGAGGAGCAGTGTGTCAAGCGGAATTGCAGGGGTGAATTGATGGAGTTAACGGCGCTTGAGGGCTTCCAATTCGTCGAGGGTACGTGGCCAGTCGGAGCCGAGTAGGCGGGAGAGGCTGCGGTCGGCGAGGACTTTGCCTGCGGTCTGGCAGCGGGCGCAGTAGTTGNNGCAGTAGTTGGTTTCGTTGTCGGCGTAGCGAATGCGCTGGATCTTCTCTCCGCAGCGCGGGCAGGGCAGGTTGAAGCGACCATGAACGGCGAAGTCGGGGCGGAAGGCGGTGACTTTTTCGGGGAACGATTTGTTGGCTTCGGTGCTCAGGCGGGCGGTCCATGATGAAAGCGTGGAGCGGGTGGCGGAGAAGAGTCGATCCCATTCCTCGGGTTTGAGTTTGTGGGTGAGAGTGATGGGCGAGAGCTGGGCGGCGTGGAGGATTTCATCGGAGTAGGCGTTGCCGACACCGCTGATGAGACGGGGGTCAGTGAGGGCGCGCTTGAGGGTGCGGTTTTCGGCGGTGAGAGCGGCTCGGAAACCGGCCAGATCGGTTGAGAAGATTTCGACGCCGCCTGGGTCGATGTCGTGGAGGGCCTGTTCGCCGCGCAGGACGTAAAGGGAGGCGCGGCGCTTGCTGCCGGCTTCAGTGAGGGTGAGTGAACCGTTGGGGAAGTCGAGAGCGAGAAGCGCGTTGCGGCCGGCGAGTTTGGCTTGCGGCGGACGCCAGTGGAGACGGCCGGCGATCATGAGGTGAAGGACCAGCCAGAGGTCGCCTTCGACGCCGATGGCGATGCGCTTGCCGATGCGGCGGAGGGCGGTCACCGTGCGGCCTTCAACGGAGGCTAGGGGCGGATCAACAGTGCGGAGGAGAAAGACAGAGGCTAAGCGGACGCGCTCCAGTGGTTGCGCAAGGATGCGGGCTTCGAGGGCGGTGATGTAGGCGGCGATGTCGGGGAGTTCCGGCATTTACTTCAGTTTGCAACCGAACGCTTCGCGACGCAACGATGGTCTTGAGGGATTCAACCAGTGAGAAGGCGATTTAGCACGAATCAGGAACCCATTCCTGGTAACGTGGGCGTTCGGGGTACTCATACGAATAGTGACCGGGTCGAAGATCGTGGGGTACAGGCACCAGGTTCTACCGGGAAATCGCGATTTGAGCCACTCACCCGCGAGAATTATTATTCCGCGCGCTTCTTTGCGGAATTCAAAAGCGGAAAATTTGATACACTGCGAGCCTGAGGTCGTGACTGGTCCTCTTCCCCTGCCGGATTGTGGAGTGAACAGATGCGCATCAATTTGAATGTCAACAACGTGGCCGCCACGGTGGACGTGTTACCGGATACGCCCCTCTTGTGGGTGCTGCGCGACGTACTGAACCTTACAGGCTCCAAGTTCGGATGCGGAATGGGGCTTTGCGGCGCTTGCACCGTCCTGGTCGGCGGTCGTGCGGTGCGCTCCTGCATGATGAAAGTGGGCGCTATCGATGGTCAGCCGGTCACTACCATTGAAGGGCTTTCGCCGGATGGACTGCACCCGGTGCAGGTGGCCTGGGAGGCGCTGGACGTGCCGCAGTGCGGCTATTGCCAGGCCGGTCAGATCATGTCTGCCGCCGCCCTGCTCGAGCGCACACCGCACCCCACCGACGCAGAAATCGATACTGCCATGAGCGGGAATCTCTGCCGTTGCGGAACGTATACGCGCATTCGCCAGGCCATTCATGAAGCAGCACAAGCGGGCGCCGCAGCCCCCAACCAGTAAAGGGGGCACTCTTATGCGCATCAACCGGAGATCGTTTCTGCAGTTGACGGCCCTTGCGGGCGGCGGCCTTGCTCTGGATCTTTATCGCACACCGTTCGCCGCGGCGCAGGAGCCGGAGGCGCCGCACGACTTGACGCCACAGGCCTTCATCCACATCGCTCCGGATGGGGTGGTGACCATCATGGCGCGCGCCTCAGAGTCTGGCCAGGGCATGCGCAACATGCTGCCCATGCTGATTGCCGAGGAACTGGATGTCGACTGGAAGGATGTTCGCGTCGAGCAGGCCGAACTGAACGAGAAGATATACGGCCGACAGTTTTCAGGAGGCTCCGCGAACACGCCGATGGGCTGGGAGCCGATGCGGCGCGTCGGCGCAGCCGGGCGTCAGTTGCTGATCACGGCCGCCGCGCAAACGTGGGGCGTGCCGGCGGCTGAATGCACCACCCAATCTGGCCGGGTGCTTCACGCTGCCTCAGGACGCTCCGCGGGCTATGGAGAGCTTGCCGCCAAAGCTGCTGCGCTGCCCGCGCCCGCGCTCAGCAAGGTCAAGCTCAAAGATCCCAAGGATTACCGCATTATCGGCCACTCGCAAACCGGCGTCGACACCCACGCCATTGTTACCGGTAAGCCGCTCTTTGGCATCGATGTAGAACTGCCGGGAATGTTGTACGCGTCCATTGAAAAGGCTCCTGTGTTTGCCGGCAAGGTGAAGACCGCAAACATCGAACAGATCAAAGCGCTGCCTGGCGTGCGCCATGTCCTGGTCATCGATGGCGGCATCACCCCAGCAGCCTATACGCCGTGGGAGCCAGGCATGGAACCGGGCATCGCGGTGGTGGCCGACACCTGGTGGCAGGCGCAGCAGGCGCGCAAGCAGCTCAAGGTCGACTGGGACCTTGGCCCCGCAGCCACGCAAAGCACGGAGGGCTTCAACAAGCGGGCAGAGGAACTTCTTAAGGCGCCGCCCGGAACCACCGTGCGCAAGTACGGCGACCTGGACGCGGCACTCAAGGCCTCGGCGAAGGTTGTCGAGGCCACCTATCAATTTCCGTTTATCGCCCACGTCACGCTGGAGCCACAGGGCGCAACCGCGCACTGGAAAGACGGCAAGCTGGAGATGTGGTCGACCAGCACGCTGCCGGCCGATGGGCGTGGACTAGTGGCAAAGACGCTTGGCATCCAGGAGAGCGATATCACGACCCACATGGTGCGCTCGGGAGGCAGCTTTGGCCGGCGGCTCCAGAACGACTACCTGGTCGAGGCCGCATGGATCGCGAAGCGCATTGACGCACCGGTCAAGTTGCTCTGGTCTCGCGAAGACGATGTCGCTCACGACCCATTCCGGCCGGGCGCAACAGTTAGCCTGAAAGGCGGCCTTGATGCGCAGGGCAAGATCACTGCCTGGCGGCATCACTTTGTGACCTTTGGCGATGGAAAGCAATCGACGTCCGGCGGCGGCATGGGGCAAGACAGCTATCCTGCCGGTTTTCCGCCAGCTTATGCGCTCTACACCTCCATGCAGCCGCTCATGCTGCGCACCGGAGCGCTGCGCGCCCCCGGCGACAACGCCTACTGCTGGGTGGCGCAATCCTTCCTTGACGAGTTGGCTCATGCTGCCGGACGCGATCCGCTTGACTTCCAGCTCGACCTGCTCAGCAACAAGCAGGCGCCCTGGACCGCGGGTGAGCACGACGCGGTGGGCGATCACGAACCAACGGGGCAGTCCGTTCTCATCCCGGAGCGGTACAAGGGCGTGCTTGAGTTAGTCGCGGAAAAGTCAGGCTGGGCTAAGCGGGGCAAGGAACGGGGCCGCGGGATGGGCATTGCCGTTTGGTTCTGCCATTTGGGCTACTTTGCCGAGGTTGCCGACGTGAGCGTTGATGCGCAGAGCAAGGCCACTGTGCATCGAGTCTGGGCGGCTGGAGACGTGGGCAGCCAGATCATCAACCCCAACGCCGCCGAGAGCATGGCGCAGGGCGGAATCATGGAAGGTATGGGACACCTGGCGCAGGAAATCACGCTCGCGGATGGCGTGATCCAGCAGTCAAATTTCCATAATTTCCCTCTGATGCGCATGAGGCAAACGCCGAAGATCGAAGTCTATTGGCGCAAGACCGACTACGCACCGACCGGGCTGGGCGAACCGACGCTGCCGCCGATTCTACCGGCGATAACCAATGCCATATTTGCCGCGACGGGCAAGAGAATTCGCACCCTGCCGCTTCAGCGGAGCGGTTTCAGCTGGGCGTGAAAATGGCCTGGCGCGCAATAGCCAAGACGTTCATTGAGGCCCGATAGGTCCTCGCTCGGCCTGTGTTCGCCAATCTCTTCTGGCATGATCCTGGGTTGACGCGAACAACCCGGCGCGCTCAGTGAAAACAGGGGACGCTGTTGTGCCTCTCTACGAGAGGATGGTGTTGTCGATGAGGCGTGTGGGGCCGACGTAGGCGGCTACGGCGAAGAGCGTGCCGGGGATGGCGGTTTCTACAGGCAAGAGCGTGGCCCAGTCGACGACTGCGATGTAGTCAATGCGAACTGCATGCTCGGCGGCGAAGAGATCGAGGGTTGCTTCGATGAGCTTGTTGGCGTGGCGCTCACCGCTGGCTACCAGGGATTCGATGCGGCGGACGGCGCGGCTGAGGACGAGGGCCTGGGCGCGCTCTGAAGGGCTCAAGTAGATGTTGCGGGAGCTGAGGGCCAGGCCGTCGGGCTCGCGAACAATGGGGCAGACTACGATTTCGGTGGCGAAGCGGAGGTCCGCGACCATGCGGCGAAGGACGGCAACCTGGGCGGCGTCTTTCTGGCCGAAGAAGGCGCGGTCGGGCTCGGCGGCGATGAGCAGCTTGGCGACGACGGTGGCCACTCCGCGAAAGTGGCCGGGGCGGGACTTGCCGTCGAGGCGGTTGCTGGGACCTTCGACTTCGACGAATGTGGATGCGCCGGAGGGGTAGAGTTCATCGACGGATGGAGCGAAGACAACACTGGCGCCTTCGGACTCGGCGAGGGTGCAGTCGGCCGAGAAAGTGCGGGGATAGCGGGCGTAGTCCTCATTGGGACCGAACTGTGTGGGATTGACGAAGATGCTGACGGCGACCTGTGCGCAGGAGGCCGCGGCCGCTCGAATTAATGAGGCGTGGCCGGCATGGAGCGCGCCCATGGTGGGGACGAGGGCGATGGTGTTGCCCGCGCTGCGGTGGGCGAGGGACCATTGGCGGAGTTCGACTACGGTGCGGAGGATTTCCATCAGGCTTTGCGGAGAACTCCCGTCTGCTGCGTATCGTCCAGGGTCTTACGCACCGGTTCGGACAGGTGATAGCTCTCCTCGTCGTTGGGGAAGGCGCGGTGCTCGACGTCTTCACGATAGCGCTCGATGGCGGAGCGGATGAGGGAGCCGGCATCGGCGTAGCGGCGGACGAATTTGGCTGCTGGGGCGAAGGTCAGATTGAGCAGATCGTGGAAGACGAGGATCTGGCCGTCGCAGTCGGGACCGGCGCCGATGCCGATGGTGGGCACGGGCAACCCGGCGGTGATGGAGGCGGCGGCTTCGCGGGGAATGCCTTCGAGGACGATGGCGCCTGCGCCGGCATCGGCGAGGGCGTGCGCGTCGGCCTTGAGCTGAAGGACGGTTTTGGCAGTGCGGGCCTGGACGCGGTAGCCGCCCATGCGATGAACGCTTTGCGGGGTGAGGCCGAGGTGGGCCACCACGGGGATTTCGGCTGCGGTGAGGGCGCGGACCAGTTCAACGCGCGGGCCTTCGATCTTGACGGCTTCGGCGCCGGCTTCCTTCACGAAACGGACCGCGTTGGCGAGGCCTTCGGAGATGGAGTTGTAGCTGCCGAAGGGCATGTCGGCGACCACAAGAGCGCGATGGACGGCGCGGCGAACGGCACGAGTGTGGTGGATCATCTCGTCGACGGTGACGGCGAGGGTGTTTTCGTGGCCGAGGACGACCATTGCCAGCGAATCGCCGACCAGGATGAAGTCGATGCCGGCCTCGTCGGCGAGGCGAGATGAGGAGTAGTCGTAGGCGGTGAGAGCGGAGATGGGCTTGCCCTGGCGCTTCATCTCAGTGAGCGCGGGCATGGTGACTTTTGTTGTGGGGTGGGTGGCGATAGAAGCGTTGGGGCGCGAGGGGTTCGCGCCGGCGGGGAAGCTGGTGAGGCTCATGATTATCTCCAGTGCCGCTCCGTGAAGTCAGGATGCGACCCGAACAAGAGCGAGTATACGCCCTGTTGAGGGCGGGGGGAAACAGGACTCTCTCCCAATACAGAATGAGCCTGAAGCCGATCGGGCCATCGCGGCCACGATCAGCGGGATTTTCGGTGGGGCTGGGGAGTACCGGGTGAAGAGCAGGGAACAGGGAATAGGGNNGGCCTATTTTCATCGGATTAGGGGCTTGTTTGCGCTGCATCTGTGGCAAACAAAGGAGTTATTTGAAGATATAAGAGAACAAAGGAGTTGAGGCTCTTTCTTGGGGAGGCTTTGACCTTCCATGGGGGCGCCCAGGCATTCCGGTTCCCGATCTATTCACTATTATCTACAAACCCGCGAATTAATCGGCAAAACCGGGCGCAAAGAATTGGGATTTTTTTGCGGGGTGCGTTGGGCCGGGGATTCGCTCCCGGCTCCCACCCAATCAGAAGAATTTGAAGATTTGCGTTTGTGGCGCAAGCTGTACACCGGCCCTCATTCCGACCTATCGCTTTCCACAAGCCGACATCCACTACTAATGTGCCATCGACCCGTTTCATACGGCCTGAAGGATATCGGCGAAAGCGGGAAGCGCGATGCGAGCGGCACGAGACGATTAAGATCGAATCGTTTGATTCAGTGTGGGAACAAACGCTTCGCCACTGCCTCCAGCCACCACTGTCAATCAGGCTTCCTTCAGCAGTTCCGTCCGATAGCGAGGCGTGATTTCCTTTGCCTTCTTGATGAAGGCAGCTTGTTCGTCAGGGCTGAGTTTAGGTGGCGCCGAAGTTCTCGTTGCAACTTTTACGCCGAGCTCCATGAAAAACTTTTCCTGGCCTGCCGGCGAACAGATGCAGAGAAGCCGGGCTGCGCTTGAAGACGCATTGTGGAATTGGTGTGGAGCGTTCGAGGGGATGTTGATTGTGTCGCCAGTTTTAATCATGGACTTTCTCCCCCGGAAAGTAGCCTCCACCTGTCCTTCCAGCAGGATGAAAGTCTCCTCGAAGTCGTGACGATGCGGACCAGGACCGCCGCCAGGCGGAACATACATGTCGATGACGCAAAAGCGTCCGTCGGTCTCATCGCCGGACACTGTGATGGTGTAGGTATCTCCCACGATCCCAAGGTGCGGAAGGCTCTGATCCGTATCGGGCTGGGCGATGGTGAGGTTGCGCTTCAGTTCGTCGGGTTGAAGAGGCGGGTACACCGGAGGATTCTCGGACATAGTGGATCTCCTTAGAGCCTGTTATTAACTTTCGCGTGGGCGGCGTTCCACCCCAAGGCACAAAGTTCGTGCGCTGGGGACCCCGGTATGCGGACGAAAATGGGCCAGACTAGGCGGAGGCCGANNCCTAGAACTGAGAAAAATTGGCTCCCAGCGCCGCCCGCGGGAAAGTTAATAACAGGCTCCAGGGTGAGATTTTGCGTTTGCTTGCCGTTGCCGAATGCGCGAATGGCTGCCCTGAGTTTTATGGAAAGAAAAACGGCCGCAATAACAGCGGCGGCCTTGAATGTCGCTCCGCGGTCAAGGTTCATTGCCGGGCTACTCTCTCCGCCAGCTTTCCGATGTAGGTGACTACCTCTTCCGGATGCTCCTCCGGGATGAAATGTCCGCAGTCAGCAATCGTGTAGCCTTCGACAGAGGTGGCGACCATAGCCACCATCTCGAGGACTTTGGCCCCGAGAGATTTTTCGCCTCCAAGGGCAATAACAGGGATCTTCACCTTGTGTGTGATCAGGGGAGCGGTCTGGTCTATCGTGATAAAGGCAGCGCGGTATACGCCATGCGCCCCCAAAACGCCTTCGATACCTGAAAAAGTGCGGAGATATTCATCAACGGTGGATGCCGGGATTGCCGCCGGATTAGCTGTAGCCAATTCGTAGAACCAAGTCAGAAAACTCCGCTCGTGTCCCACGATCAGCCTCTCGATCACACCAGGCGCCAGCGGAAGGATCCACCACCAGAACGAGCCCTCCTTCATCGCTTCAGGGGTATAAGTAAATATCTTTGTGAGCACCTCGGCCAGCATAACGGGCACTTCCATGTAGAGAAGGCCCGCAACCTCCTCGGGGTGGTCAGCTGCCCATAACAGAGCCGGGGGCGCGCCCATATCGTGGCCAACGAGCAGCAGTGGGCGTCCGTCCCCAAAGCCAATCTGTTTCACAAGTTGACGGAACTCCTCAGCGAGCGCGCGAGAATCGTACCCCGCCAAACCGGCCGGCTTGTCCGAGTCCCCGTAACCGCGCATGTCGGGTACGAGGATTGAAAAACCTGCTTCTGCAAGCAATGGCATGACCTTATGCCAGGAGTAGGCGGTGCCAAGGAACCCATGCCATAACAACACGGGCACACCTTTCGGGTCGCCGCCGATCCAGTAATGAAGGCGGACGCCGTTGACGACGGCCGTCTCAGTCTTGAAGTTCGCAATTCCTTGCACGTTTGAACCAGCNNATCCTGGCGCCCGCGCACGCCAAGGTAGGTTTGTTCCTACGCAGCCTTCGACATCTCTTGCCATTGCAAGGCAGTCTCCCTGGCGAAATCTTCATATCGGCGAGGAGCATGCCCAAGGAGCTTGGTCAACTTCTCTACGTCTCCATCCTCAGCAACGAAGCCACGTTCCAGGTAGCCTTCAAACATCATGCGAATATCGAACGCCGACCAGGAGGGGGCTGTCTTGCGCATCTGCTCCTCAAACGCATCCATGTTGTGACCGGTGTACCGAATCTCTTTGCCGAGCACTTTGCTCCAGATGGAGGCTGCTTTCGCACCACTCACAACCTCGGGACCGTTAAGGTTATAGGTCTTGCCGTTATGTCCGCCCGAGGTCAGAACGATTGCCGCTGCCTCCGCAATATCCCGAACATCCACCGCCGACACGCCGACATCGCCCAGAGGCACGGGGTAGATGCCAGCCTTCGTGAGTGGGTCCTTCAACGATGCATCGTTCTGATTGAAGTAGTTCGGGCGAAGAATTGTAAACGGAACCTCGAACTCTCTTAAGGCGCTCTCTATCGCCAGCTTGGAGGCGAAGTGGGGAACATCCTTGAAGTGCTCCACGCGGAAGACTGAGTGATACACGACATGGCTTAGCTTCAGCTTTTTCGCCAGATCGTAGGCGATGAGGCCCTGTGTCAGTTCGTCTGGAAGGACAGCGTTAAGCAGGTACAGCTTATCGACCCCTTCCATTGCCTTCTGGACAGATACTGGATCGAGCAGATCGCCGATGGCAACCTCTACACCTGCCGGTGTGGGTGTGCCTTCTTTTCGTACTAGCAGGCGAATATCCGCTTTGCGCTTCCGGAGTTCCTGGACCACGGCCGCACCGACGTGTCCGGTGCCGCCAGCCACTAGAATTTTCATTGCGTAACCTCCTCGTTTAGCAACAAAGCTCACGCCCGCGGTTCATTTCAGACCCCTGCTGTTCTGCACTCATTTGCCAAGGGTGTTCTGGGGAATCCGTTGGCTATCTCCCAAGCGGCCAACTTAGTAAATTCGGCTTGGGCGGCCTGGTACCGATTGACGATCTTCATGTAAGCCGGTGCTGGCATTGCCAGGGTGGGTCGCACAATCTTCATTGCTGAGCGCGAGTATATTGGTGGATCAATTGCAAATCTGAGCTACACAGACCGGTTGCTTGTGCTCTGCCGCAAGTGTGATTTGCGTACGAGCAACGAAGGCATCAGGCCCCCTCAACACCTGTGTGGGAGAATTGGGGTAGACACGGGAATCATCCAAAAGTCATTGGTTCAAATCCTGCCCGAGACCGTCCGAATTTGCTATCTATTCCCCTTCCGCACACCGTTGGCCGATTAGAGGGCATTCAATCTCATCTCGACGGTTCCCGTGCGCAAAGGAATGACTTTCACGAGTTAGTCCCAGCAACTGCTGCGAACTGGCTAACCAACTCATCCAACGTGCATTCCGCGGTGAAGATCGGATAGGTAACGGTAAACGTTCCTGTCAGCGATGATCGATGGCGGGAAGCCGACTGCAAGGAACTCATCGATTTCGATGAGTGACTCGGCGATTGACTCCTGGTTGAGAACGACCGCGTTCATTCTACGGAATCGATTATGCCAGCCCCTACTTGCCCATCACCGTTACTATCGACTGGTCTGGTCCATTCCACGCAGAGGCGCCCTCGTGCCTGAGCTGACGCGCGGCCTCATCCCATATCAGCTTCGTGATTGAGCCGCCGGTCTTTTCATAGCGGTAGGTGTTGCCATCGTCCTGAAAAATGGAAAAGCTTCCATTGGCGCCCGGGTACACCCGGACGGCCGCAATCGTCTGCGGCTGATCCGCGCTCTGAACCTCGGAGCCCATCGGAACGATACTTCCCGCCCGCACAAAGAGCGGCAGCGTATCAATTGGAGCATCCGCTGTAATGGTCTCTCCGCCGTGGAACCGCTGGTTCGTCCAGTAGTTGTACCAGTCACACCCCGCCGGAAGGTAAACCGCTCGCTGAGTCGCACCCTGCTGGGTCACCGGAGCAACCAGGAAAGCCGGTCCATACATATACTCATCCGGTATATCCGCAGCCCTGGGATCATTCGGGAAATCCATGAACAGGGCCCTCATATACGGGGCGCCGGTCTGGTAGCTCCGATAAGCAACCGAGTAGGTGTAGGGCAAGAGCTGGTAACGCAGCTTGAGATACTTTGCGAGAATCGGCTCCGCCTGCTTGCCGTAGGACCAGACCTCGTTGTGCATCCTCTCGCCATGGGCGCGCATGACCGGCTGAAAGGCGCCCCATTCGAACCATCGCACAAACAGTTCCGGATAGTCTTCGTAGTTTCCTATGTTCTCCCGCGCGTCCGATCCATCGATCAGCGGGCTATGCGGTGCGTGGTAATCGGCCGGAATTGAAGGCGAGAAGAAGCCGGCGATGTCTGTGTCCCAATAGGGCATCCCGGTCGCGGTGAAGTTGAGCCCCGCGGGAACGGAGCGCTTGAGCATGTCCCATGTCGCCCTGATATCGCTCGACCAGAAGACCGTGCTGTTGCGCTGAGCCCCCAGGTAGGCGGCTCGAGCCAGGATCATAACCCTGCGGCTGTCTCCAAAATCGCGACGGAAACCTTCGTACACCGCGGCGGTGTGGAAGAGGGGATAGACATTGTAGAAGCGGGTTCCCGAACCAATCGAGAAGACATCTCCGGCGGGGTCGACATCCGGCTCCGTTTCATCCAGCCAGATGTAATCGAATCCATACGGTTTAACAAACCGGTCACGGATCTGCTCCCAGAACCACTTTGCCGCCTCGGGGTTCGTCGTGTCGAGATTGGGACCGATGGTCTGCGGCTCCCATCCTGGATCCGGCTTTCCATCCTGCTTGCGGATTAACCAGCCTTTGCTGTCCAGCATGTCGTAGAACCTGGTCCCAGGGGCAAAGTGCGGCCAGACGCTAAGCAGCGTTTTGACATCCATCGCATGCAGTTCACGATTCATCGCCGCCGGATCGGGCCAGCGCTTCGGGTCGAGGTCAAGTTCGCCCTGGCGCGTTCCGTTGAGGAAGTCCACCACAACAACATCGAGAGGCAGATTTCTATCCCGATATCCTTTCGCCACGTCGAGAATCTGGTTCTGCGTTGGATAGATTGCCTTGCTCTGGATGTACCCGTAGACTGCTCTCGGCAGCATGTGAGTGACGCCGGTAAGCGTGCGATAGCCCTGGTAAATCTCATCGCTGGAGCTTCCCGCGATGACGAAATACGAGACGCAGTCCCCAACTTCCGACGACCACACGTTCTGGCCGTTGAATCCCAGATCTACCGTTGTTTTGGATGGGTTATCCCAGACCAGACCGTAGCCGCGGCTGGACACCATAAACGGCACGCAAACATCCTGGCCGCCAATTGCGGAGTATTCATGCCAGCAGTGAATCTCGTGATCCCGCAGATCCATCCAGCCCTTTTGTTGCTGACCGAGTCCGTAGTAGTGCTCACCCGCGGGCGAGTCGAATTGGGCTGACACCTTGTACCCGTGATCGGTGGGGGCCTCCCTGGCTACTTCCGCGCTTACCGGCGCCATGGTCCAGGTGCGCATGTGCAGCAGCATCCTGCCATCCGCCGCCGCGACTGAAAGAGCATCGCTGTGAGGAGCAAATGGGTTTTCTTCCGCCGGGAAAAACTTGTTGCGCAACTGAAGGTTCAGGGCATCGAGCGGCATGGGCTGCGGCAGTTTGTCTTTGGGCAGATCGCCNNCGTGGGTCCATCCCTGCGTTGAGGGATTTGCTTCGATCCCGTTTCCGGGGGCGCCGATTGCAGCGGCCTTGCTCGTGCTCATGGTGATGCGCAAGATGTTCGGAGCATAGGGAACCAGCGAAATGACGCGCCCATTGCGCTCCAGCACCAGGCCCTCGTTCTGGGCGGTCGCCAGTCCGGAACACAACACGGCTACAAGCAACGTACTCAGCCACCACGCGAGGGACTTCAGGAGAATTTGCCGGCTCATACACCGCCCCCGAGCATCAGGCTCCGAATCCATTGGACACGAGATATGCATCTCTCCTCCACAAACACAACAGCATACTGCAACGACAGACCTAAGTTGAAGAGGCGCCTTCCGCGGGTCTCTTTCCGCCAGCGGGACCTATCTGTCGGGGAGGACTTTACGGGCTTAGCGACAACCGCTTATATGGAGACATCGAACCCAATGGATGAATTCAGGGCACCACGCCCACTGACAACAGGTTAAGGGCACTGCTCAGGATTACTCCCCGCAATCGCCCCAGGGTCGGGAAATGGAGTAGGACTGGGGAAGCGTGCCTGGTTGAAGGTGCGATCGGGCTGGCGGTTTGCGGGGTTCTTCAGGGTTGCTCTTGCATTGGACGGGACTTCGGGACTAGGCTGTTGGTATGCGTCGATGTCGCTAACACCGTCCTGGTGACAGCTCCGATGCAGATGTGCGCCTGAATCGCGCGCTAATTTCCCGCCTTCTCGAGCGCCACCATTACCCAAGAATTGGCACCCAAGAATTTCAAGCACCCAAAAATCTAAGAGTTGAACTGGGAAAGAATCCCAGAAAGAGGAGAACGTCATGGCGCGAATTGCCGCGGATGTAACGGAACTCATTGGCCGCACCCCGCTGGTGCGGTTGAATCGCGTAGCAGCCGGACTGCCGGCTACCGTAGTGGCCAAGCTGGAAAGCCAAAACCCCCTCTCGAGCGTGAAGGACCGCATTGGGCTGGCGCTGATCGATGCCGCTGAAAAGGCCGGGAAGATCAAGGCCGGCGAGACTGTGCTGATTGAACCGACCAGCGGCAATACCGGCATTGCGCTGGCTTTTGTTGCCGCGGCCAAGGGCTACCGGCTGATTCTCACGATGCCGGAGACGATGAGCCTGGAGCGGCGCGCGGTGCTGCTGGCGTTTGGCGCGGAGCTTGTATTGACCCCAGGGCCGAACGGGATGAAGGGCGCCATCGCCAAGGCCGATGAGATCCTTGCGAAGACGCCGAACGGATACATTTTGCAGCAGTTCACCAATCCCGCCAACCCGGCGATTCACTATGCGACGACGGGGCCGGAGATCTGGAACGATACAGACGGCAAGGTGGACATTCTCATCTCGGGTGTGGGCACCGGCGGGACGATCACGGGCGTGGCCCGGTACATCAAGGAGCGGAAGCCGGGGTTCAAGGCAATTGCGGTGGAGCCGACCGACAGCCCGGTGCTCTCGGGCGGCAAGCCTGGGCCGCACAAGATTCAGGGCATCGGCGCGGGTTTTGTGCCTGGGGTGCTGGACACGAGCCTGGTCGACGAGGTGGTGCAGGTGACGAACGACGAGTCGATCGCCCTGGCGCGCCGGCTGCCGCTGGAAGAAGGGCTGTTTGTCGGGATTTCTTCAGGAGCCGCACTGGCTGCCGCGCTGAAGGTGGCTGCACGGCCTGAGAATGCCGGGAAGCTGATTGTTGTGGTGCTGCCGGACTTCGGCGAGCGGTATCTGTCGAGCGTGCTGTTTGAGCCGTTGCGGCAGCAGGCGCTGGCGCTGCCGACGGAGCCGATTGCGGTGGTTGCGACGGTGTGAAAAGGCAGGGACTGAGGGACTAGGGACNNGACTGAGGGACTAAGGGACTGAGCGTAGACTGTCGCTGAGCGTCGGAGTTCACTTTTTGAGTCTCATTGGGACTCTTCATTCCAAGTTGCTGAGCCGCTGATGTTTCAGTCCCTCAGTCCCTTAGTCCCTCAGTCCCTAGTCCCTGCTTTATGGCCTTGTTTGAACGCATCCGCGAAGACATCAACTCCGTGCTGGAGCGCGATCCGGCCGCGCGCTCCAGGCTGGAGGTTCTGTTCTGCTATCCGGGGCTGTGGGCGGTCTGGATTCACCGCGTTTCGCACGCGCTTTGGGGAGCGAAGCTGCGGCTGCCCGCACGCATTCTCTCCCAGGTGGGGCGCTTCTTTACGGGCACCGACATTCATCCGGGTGCGCTGCTGGGAAGGCGGTTGTTCATCGATCACGCGTTGGGTGTGGTGATTGGCGAAACCGCGATTGTGGGCAGCGACGTGACGCTCTACCAGGGCGTTACCCTCGGCGGGACCGGCAAGGGCCACGGCAAGCGCCATCCGACGGTGTGCGACGGAGTTTTTATCGGGAATAACGCCAACGTGCTGGGCAACATCACCGTTGGCGAGAACTCGCGCGTGGGCGCCGGCTCGGTGGTGTTGTCGGATGTGCCGCCCAACTCGACGGTGGTGGGGGTTCCGGCGCATATTGTCTATCGCAACGGGCAGCGGGTGCTGATTACCGATCCGCATGATGTGAAGGACCCGCTGTCGGACGCGCTGATCGCGCTTTCGGCCCGCGTTGAGGAGCTGGAAAAGCGGCTGGGCGGCGATGCGCAGCCCGCCGAGCCTTTCGCGGCGGAAGAGGCGGAACGGAGCGCTTACCGCGAAGAGCTGGAGCGGCTGCAGGAATATGTTTCGATGGGCGAAGGGATATGAAGGCAGGGATTAGGGACTAAGGGACTAAGGGACTAAGGGACTGAGGGACTAACGGTCTTGGGATTGGCTGGATGGTTCGGCTTTTCTTTGTGCAAATATGCAATGAATTTCGGATTCGACCCACCGTTGTGGGATAGCGCGACGATCTTATTACAGGATTGGCCACAATGCTCTACAGTGGATTGGTTCCCACTCTTTTGCGGAGTTGCGTTCCTTGTTGGGTTTTCGTTTGCTTCTCGTGGTTCTTCTCGTTGTTCCTGCCGCCGCACACGCAGCCGCGCGCGTGCAGGCTGCGCCGGTGCCGCAGGAGATGCGGTCGACAGCCTTCACCGTCACCGTGAATGGCCAGCCAGTGGACGTTGCCCACGCCGCCACCCGCTATGAGTTTGTCAGCTTCGATGTGACCGGCGCGGTGGACGTTGCCATTACCGCAGCCGAGCCGGGGTTTTGGGACAAGGGCGTCGATATTCAGCCGTGGCGTCTGGACCTGCGGCCCGCGCGACAGGGTCAGACCATCCGCTTTCGTCTCGAGGGACCGGCCAAGCTCTCCATTTCAAGGCCTGGGGATTTCCTGAACCAGGCGCACATGCTCTTTCTCTTTGCGAGCACACCGCCTCCGGCTGCACCGAAAGGGCCGAACGTCCACATTGTGCCGGCGGGGGTTCACCGGGAGAGCATGAACCCTCAGAGCGGCGATACCTACTACCTTGCGCCGGGGGCTTTCATTTTCGGCAGCCTGAACCTGTGGAAGGTTGAGAACGTCAAGGTCATGGGCCGCGGGACGATTGTGTATGAAGGCTCCCAGGATCCCAACACAGACGAAGGCTGGATGCAGAAGCCGGACTGGCACTGCATCGGCGCGCTCGAAGCCCGCAATGTGGAGATCGATGGGGTTACGTGCATCATTCGCGCCCGGACGTGGTCAATTCAGATGAAGGATTCGAGTGGATTTATCTATGACGATCTGCGGGTGATCGGGGGCAACCCAGGCAATGCCAACCAGGATGGGATGGACTGGCTGGGCAGCGGCGATGGGGTGGTGCGCAATTCGTTTTTCAGGGCGTCGGACGACGTGATTGCGCTGATGGGCAACTGGGACGGCTATACGGACACAGACATGCTGCGGCCAGGAAAGGACGTCCAGAACATTGTGGTCGAAAACAGCGAGCTTTCCACCAGCATTTCAAACATTGTGCGCGCGGGGTGGCCGCGCAAGACTTTCAATTCGCGGAATTTTACTCTGCGCAACTCCGACATTCTTCATGCCGGGATCGGCGCCTGTGGTCAGACGTTTGGGCTGCTGGGATTCTGGGGCGCGAACGGAGCGCGGGGCGATCACTCGACCTACACATTTGAGAATCTGTTTCTCGACGATTGGTACTCGCTGGTGCAGATTGAGCAGGAGCAGCCGGCGCTGCACGGCTTTACGTTTCGCAACATCTGGGTGCTGGAGCAGCCGGCGCTGGAAGGGTCGACAGTTATGGGGCAGGTTTCAGGCGTGGTGTTCGACAATGTGAAATTCGGGCAAACCCGGGTGGCGAGCGACGCCGACCTTTCGCTGGTGGTTTCAGGCGGCGCGGAGACGCCACAGTTTACCGCCAGCCACGAACCGATTGCGCGCTTTGGCGTTGAGCCAACAGTCTTCAAGCCGGGGGACAATGTTACGTTTACCGCACAGCTCTCGCCGAAAGCGCGGTACACCTGGCTGTTTGGCGATGGAACAGAGGCGCATGGGCGCCGCGTGCGCCATCGTTTTCCCGACGCTGAAGGCACCGAGCTCGACGGAGGAACAAACGGCGCGGGGCGATTTCGTGTTCTGTTGCACGTCGAGGACAACCTGGGCAGCAAGAACTCATACCGGCAGGACTGGGCGAGCCAGGGCCTGGTGGTTGTGGGGCAGTGGCACGACGCGGTGGAGACTGCAGGTGCAACGCTGCCTGGACTGGCGTGGAAGATCTATCCGGGGGAGTGGACGGAGTTGCCGGACCTGACGAAGGAGCACGAGGTTTTCAGCGGCGAATCGCCTAATCTGCATGCCGACCCGCAGGGCTTTACGCATTACGCCGCCGCGTGGGACGGCCTCGTGGATATTCCCGCGGACGGCGGATACACCTTTCATTTGATCGACCGCGACGGCGCGCGGCTGGTGATCGACGGGATTGAAGTGGCTAAGACCGGACCTCCGTTCGCGCAGGTGTGCGGGTCGCCGGGCAACGCGCTGCGGTACGATCGAGGCTCGCTGGGGCTGCGGGCGGGCAAGCATAGTTTTCATCTGGAGGGGCTTCACTCGGCTAGCCAGGGTTCGCCGCGACTGCTTTGGGAGGGGCCGGGGCTGCCGCTGACGGACGTGCCTCCGGCTGCGTTCAGCCATCCGAGGCAGGATGCGGTGGAGGCGGCGCATAGGCATTAGGGAATAGGGACTGGGGACTAAGGGACTAGGGACTAAGGGGCTAAGGGACTGAGGGGCGGGACGCTTGTTTACCAGGGCCATTGTGCGGATTCCGGGGAGCAATTTTGATGCGGGGCTGACTACGGTCGCGCTGGGGCGGCCGCGGTTTGCCCAGGTGCTGGAGCAGCACCGGAGGTATTGTGAGGCGCTGGTGGAGTGCGGGCTGACGCTGACTAAGCTCGAGGCGGATTTGCGGTATCCCGACTCGACGTTTGTGGAGGACACGGCGATTTTGACGGCGCGGGGCGCTGTTCTGACCCGGCCAGGGGCCAAAAGCCGGGAGGGCGAGGTTGACGCCNNGGCGCCGGGGACTTTGGACGGCGGCGATATTTGCGAGGCGGAGGACCGCTTCCTGATTGGCCTGTCGCACCGCACGAATGAAGAGGGCGCGCGGCAACTGGCAGCGCATCTGGGCGGGCTGGGATACAGCTCCTCGACGATCGACGTGCGGGGGATGACGACCATTCTGCACCTGAAGAGCGGGATCTCGTATATCGGCGAGAACACGCTGGTGGTGATGGAGGAGATGGCGGAGAATGAGGCGTTTGCCGGCTACGAGCTGATCCGGGTTGGCGAAGAAGAGAGTTATGCGGCCAACTGCGTGCGGGTGAATGATCGCGTGCTGGTGGCGGCCGGGTTTCCGAAGCTGACGGCGGCGTTGAGGGCGCGGGGGTTCGAATCGCTGGCGCTGGATATGAGTGAGTTCCGGAGGATGGATGGCGGGTTGAGTTGCTTGTCGTTGAGATTCTGATGCTGCCGCCTGCGGTGGGCAGGCCGTCCACGGGTTTCACCCGTGGCTATTCTCACCCTGTCCCTCCGGGACGGCCACCTGCGGGTGGGGCAAAATGGCACCGGCGGTGCGGCAGAGGCTCGCGGGAGGCTCGCACGGGCTGGTTGTGGGGATTCACCGCGTCCCTCCAGGACGCGAACGCTTCATGGGCTGGCTGTCCACGGGTTTCACCCGTGGCTATTCTCACCCTGTCCCTCCGGGACG
>PMWR01000047.1 GCA_003166055.1 Acidobacteriaceae bacterium | reverse complement strand
TTCCCCCTGATTTCCCCCTGATTTCCCAAGGCCTTCTTAAGGCACTTTGGAAACAGCGTGGCAGGGTCCAGGATTTGCACCTCTGCCGCGAGGGAGATCGCGGGCGTTAGCTCGTGCGTTGCCAATAGGAGCACCTTGAATCGACCGCGATCAACGGATCTTCGATATTCCGCTCGGCGCGAAATTCATCGACTGCCCTCCTGCAATAGGTCCAGGTGTCCTCGCCGTAGTCGTCCACGATGACATATCCTCCAATCGCAAGGCGATCATAGAGGGAGTCGAGCCCATCTCGGGTCGACTCGTAAAAGTCGCCGTCCAGGCGCATCAGGGACAATGTGCCGATCGGCGCGGTGGGGAGGGTATCCTTGAACCATCCCTTCAGGAATTTGACCTGATCGTCGAGGAGCTGATATGCCGCGAAGTTTCCCATGACATCTTCCAAACTGACGGCAAAATTGTGATACGCCTTCTGCATGACGGAGCCCGATTGCACCTTGGCTTCAAGGGGAAACAGCTCGGGGTCCGGCTCGGGAAGTCCCTGGAAGGAGTCCGCCACCCACACCAGTCGATCGGTAACGCCGTGGGCTTTGAGCACACCGCGCATGAAGATGGATGCGCCGCCTCGCCACACCCCGGTTTCGATAAGATCGCCGGGGACGCCGCTGCGCAGGATGCTCTCAATGCAAGACCTGATGTTATCCAGCCGAGCCAACGGAAGCATCGAAACGGCGCTGGCGTCCACATAGTGTTCGGTGAAGCGCATAGTATAGCGGAATTCATCGTCATCGATGTCAGGTTCGCTATCAAAAATCGTGTTGGTGAGCGACCGCTTCAGAAGGTCAAGATAAAGGTCGGCGGAATTATCCATATTGATTGAAGCTCCTTGATCGAAAGCCATGATTCCGGAGTGCGAGCCTGCTCCCGTCTGCGCACTCAGTTGGAGTTTACCAGCCACATCAGACTTCTTGAACAGAAAGTCCCAGGTTCGATCCTAGAACGCCTTGTAAACGACGCCCGGGGCGGGCTGGTTGAGAAGGAGGGTCATAACGAAGGCGCCCAAGCCGAGCGCGGACGCATAAACAACGAGTGCATATCGGCTGGTGAGCACCGGCCCCTCCGCAGTCTGGATCGATAGCAATGAGGCGCGAAGCCATTCCCACACCGCCAGCACCACCGTCGCGCACAACCAGATGGCGAGCCAGACCAAGGCCCACTGTTGCGGTTGCAGCGCTGCAAAAATCTTGTCGATCCTGCTCCAGTCACCCCAAAACCAGAAGAGAGTGAAACCAACCCAGGCAAAGGTGAGGCCACGGCCGAATGCGATGTAGATGGCGTTCTGCGCCAGCGCCTTGTAGCCCCTTCGCCCCAGCGCGCGCGTCAATCCTAACTCCCAGAGCTTGTTCACCGCGACCCCTCCACCTTGTAGCACGCCGAAGAAAACAAACTCCGACGTGCGCCCGTGCCATACACCAACCAGGAAGAATGTCACAAGGAAACTGATCACACCCAGCAGCGTCTGCAATGTCGACGATGTGACGCGACGCATCAGTGCGACGAGCAGCGGATTGTACACGTAGGTCTTGAACCAGGCGGAGAGAGTGATGTGCCACCGAGTCCAGAATTCAATGAAAGAGGAGGACGAGAATGGCCGATCGAAGTTCTCCGGAAGGCGAACACGCATGAGACGTGCGATGGCGATGACAATGTCGATATAGCCCGAGAAATTGCAGTAAAGAAAGAGGGGGTAGAGAACCGCAACGCGGAAGGCTGCCCAAATCTTGAACTCATAGGAGACCGGCTGGGCCATCTGGTTAATTGCGTCTTCCTGAAATGCGTGGAAGAGCATTCCGAGTACATTCACCTTGAAAAATCCACGAACGATCCGCTCCAACTGCAGGCCGATCACCCGCGGTCCAAGTGGGATAGGATTGGTTGCAAACTGGTCAGCGGCGAATGCATCATAGCGCTGAACGGGACCGGTAATGAAAGTTGTGAAGTTCAGCGTGTACAGCAAGTAAGCGCCGGGGTCGATGCGGCGCTGCTCGCTGCCGCTGCCCGTCTCAATGATCAGATGAAGCACCCGAAAGAAAATGTAGGAGAGCCCCAGTGTGAAGTAAGGAGAATGCAGGAAAATGCCTTCGGGCAGGAATGTGTATTTCTTGAGCCAGATGAAGACAAGGATGACAGCGATGACAGCGACGGAAAGCATGCGTGACCAGCCGCGCTGCACCAGAACAATGGCGAGATAACCGAGGAGAAGAAAACCCGCCAGCGGAATGAAGAGAATGGGGTCGTGCGCCAGCAGGTAGAGAAAGCCAACGCTGGCCGCGAAAAGCACGATCGAGCGCCAGACGCGCGAACGGCTGAAGTTCGACACTACCGCGGCCGTCAAACCGAAGAGCACAAACTGGAGAGAGGCTGTGTCCATGTCTACTTGCTTTGCTCCGGCGCTATCCGCGCCTGTGAGTCTACTTTGAGTGCGGGCACTGCACCGCTGGTAAGCTCGTCCGCCAGGATCCTGGCGACCAGGGCATTGCCGGCAACCGTGAGATGACCATCAATTGGTAAGTAATACTGCTCGGGGTTGGGTATCGTGCGAAAGTCCCGCAGAACGTCGATATAGATTCCACCGTGTGTCTCAATAATTGAGCGGATTTCGTTATCCGCTTTGTGCGGATCAATGCCGGCAGGCCATTCGCCCATGGAGACAATGGCTGCCTGAGCGCGGAGAGGAACGACGGCAACAGCGACTGGTACTCCTGCGGCAGTAGTGCGTTGCTCGACGTCAGCGACATAACCATTGAACTGCTGCAAGCTATTTTGCAGATGCGCGCTCGGCTGGCTCTGAAGGAATTCCCCTTCCTGCCCTCCTCTCCTCAGAGAATCCTTCACAAATAAACTCTGACTCTCCCAGAGGAAATGGCGGATCATGATCAAGGTTTGTGTCTGTTGCCCAAAGCCTTTGACCGTATTCCGGAAGGAGCTGAAATTCATGGCGGCCTTCGCACGGCGCCAAAGCGTTACCAAATTCGTCCCTGGAGTGCCAGTTGAATGTTCGTTCCCGGCTGCGGCATTCGGCGGTGGTTCAGGAGAATAATCCTCGGGGAGCAAAATCGACGTGTTTTGGACGTCCCAGCCCGTCAACGTCCACAGCACCAGGTCAGGTTGAGCAGCCAGGGCATGTGGGAAGTGCATCGAAATGACGCGCGGAACTGCCCAGAATTCGCCCTCGTTATAAACCTCAATTCTGCGGCCAGTTCTCCGCGAGAGTTCGCCGGCAAGCAGGGGGCCGAAGGCCTCATCTTGTTGTACTCCCGATCCCAACGCGAAAGACGATCCAACCAGCACAATCCTATAAGTGCCAGGGGGTTTCGGCCCGCACTCTTGCTCCGTGCGGAACCCACAGCTATTGAATCTATACTGCACAGGCTCACTTTCGGCGACTCCACTGCGGCAAACGGAGTTCGGAACTGCCCGCACGCCGGTCGATCGGTCATTGGTCACTAGGCAGTGACTGCCAACTCCCTTCCGCAGGGGAAATAACCGCCGAGCTATGAGTTCTGTTGAGCCTGCAACGCCACAAATAGTCATCAGGCAGATCATCGGCAGCAGAATCCAGTCTCTTCGTGGCAACTTTGGCTCTGTAGGGTTTTTAGGAGTGTCAGGAGCGGATTGAGTCATACGATTGCTCTCTCGCTTTGGAGTACAGAAAAACCATTTGAAACAACCTTCATTGGAGCACTCTCTGGACTAGCGCCCTCGACCATGAGTTCCCAGCGCGTCAATCCGGACTCTTGTTCTTCTAGCTTCGTGAAGCCGAGTTTGCAGTAGTGGTCGATGACCAGTTTGTTGCGGTCCGTAGGACGGTAAATGCCAATGAGCTTACGGATACTCGCCACGCGCGCATGTGCCAATATTTCGCGCAATACCATGTTTTCCACCCTTCGTCCCAGCACGCGACAGCTCATGAGCCAGGTATCAATCTCCCAAACTCCGGCCCCATCAGGGCGACAGATTATCGAGCCGATCATGCCGTTGTCGCCAAAAATATCTGCGAGCCGGACTTGCAACGTAAATACTTCCGGATCGGTTTCTGCCTCGGTCACTTCAGGATCGGTATACCGGCGCGTGGTCAGATTGAACTGGTTTGATTTGTTGATGAGCTGCACGATGCGCGCCCTGCCGGTTGCATCGAAGGGTTGGAAGGTGATCGTCATATCCAGGGAAGCCAGGTAGGCATCCAAGCCCCCGACTTGTTTTTGCAGATTGGCCCGTTTGGCATTGTCCAGGTAGAAGCCTGCGCGCTTCAGATCTTCACTGGCAAAAGCTACAGCCTCGAAGTAGCCTCCCGCCGCGAGGATTCTGGCGTAGTAGGACGGCTCTTCGGGCAACTCCGGCACCGCAACTTCCGGGAGCAGCCTGCGCACCAGTCCCCGCTCTACCGGATTGTCGTCGAGAAATACCATGGCATCGACGCCAAGCGAAAGTTCCTCGGCAATTGCCCTGATGTTGGTAGCCTTGTCGTTCCAGTTGGCTTGGAAAACGGCGATATGGTCCAGCTTCAGCAGCATCTCAGGGTGTTTTTCAAAGGGTTCACGCGCCACCTCATCTGTGTTCTTCGAGCAGACGGCAAGCACAATTCCACGTTGCCGCAGGTCCAGCGCCAAACGCTGCACGGCAAGGTGCGCTTCCCCTCTGGCATCGCCCTGAGCGATTTTGATTCCATCCAACCCGTCATCCCCGATGACTCCTCCCCAGACCGTGTTATCGAGGTCGAGGATCAGAACCTTCCCGCTCTTGCCGCGGAGGGCCGCAACCGAGCGGGCCACATGATCGGCATACAGCGGAATGAACTGGTCAGAGAATGAGAACTTGGCCATGTTCCAGAGTTGCGGATCGTGCCAATCTGAGAGGCCTACCGTCTCCGCAAGTCCCGCCACATCCAGCAGCACATCACCCGAATCCAGAACAACCTCTGCCAACTCGCGGTTGATTTTATCGATATGGTTTCTCAGGGTTCCGGGAAGGGCACGGTCCAGACTCCCAAAAAGCGTCTCCACAGGAGGAGCAAAGCTCTGAAAGATGCAGACGGCATTCGAAGCTGTCTTGATGCCTTGACGAAGCGCCTGAAGGTAACCGATTGCACCTTGGACGGTTACGGAGGAAGTCTCCGCATCGCCCAACGACAGCTTTAATGGCAGCGCGCGATAGTCGAGCGCAAAAAGCACGGCATCCGGCTTGGCTCTGTTGACCTGCGAGTCCGGAGTCAAAGCTTCCTGTGCGACCTGGTCGTAGGAGGCTTGGATTACTTCGAGCGCGATGCCATGCCGTGCTGCGCTCGCTACCAAAGCCGGCACGATCATGTCAATCGTTGAGTTGCTGAGAACCGCTAGTCTGAAAGGCGTCAGCGGGGCGAGCGACTTACCCTCCCCACGCGCCTTGTCGATGGCTTTGGCCAGCTTCGTCAGTTGGTTCAGGTCAAGGGCAGGCAAAGCCAGGGATTGGAGTTCACGCCCCAATGGACCGGGCAAATTCGATAATGCCTTGAGTCTTGCGGAAAAATCTTGCGGCGCGCGAGGCAGCCACTGCAATTCCGCATAGAGTGAATTCATTGGAAGAGCGACCTCCCCGCTTTCACACTCGATAGGGCGATGAGGCCCAGGATATTTTGTTTTAGGACCGCGCTTTGATGAGCGCGACAAGATCACCGACGTTTTGAAGCTTGCCAATCTCAGAAGTTGAGAATTTGACCTTGAATGCCTTTTCGATCGTAAGTATCAAGCGGATGTGAGTAAGACTATCCCATCCATCTACGTCCTTGGCCGAAAGTTCAGGAGTCACAACAATTGAATCCTCGTCGAACACATCCTGGAATACCTTGGCCAATCCAGCATAGATCTGTGCGTCATCCATTGCGCAACACCCCCACTCACAATCCAACTTGATGTGCTAATTAAATCGTATTAACTTCAATAATATAATGACTGCCTATATCGGACAAATCTCCTGCTCGGATCTCCATACAATTCACCAATTGCGCGCCTCCGGACAGTGCTCACTATTGTGTCATCTCCTCAGATTGAAGACTAAGCCTTTTACAATCAGTCTTATCCACGACTAGAGCGCGCGTTGCCCCCGAGATGTTGGCGGTGCCTCGCTATACCGCCGTCGAGCCGGAGGTAACCGCTCTCAATGCGCCGGCACACAGAGCGTGCCGGCTGCCTTGGAACGCTCAAGATCAGGGACCCTTCGGCAAGCTCAGGGCAGGCTCGGGGGCACCCTCGGCGTGGACTGGAGATCTCAGCGGGACCGGGGCCGCCCGCCTGGTAAAAAGAGAACAACCTGCAGTTTGTGATGAAGAGCATGCCATTCGGAATCTGAAATTAGCCATATAATATATTCATGGCGACGTATGTAATCAAAAATCGAGTGCCGTCTGCTGAAGAGATGGGTCGCAAACTGGGTCTGAGCGACGAGCAAGTTGCCACGGTGCGCGATATCATGAGTTCGCCGTCTACCGCAAGGATTTCAAAGCGCTCAAGCGGCAGATCCATAGCAGGGGCAAACAGTAAGAAGCGGAGTGCAAAGCGTTCGACCTCGCGAGCAAGCGGGCGACGGTAAGGTAGGGTGTGAATAGACCTAAGCGCATTCAGTCCGTCTTTCACAATATCCCCTACGATGATCAGTTCGAAGAACTATACCTGGCATACATCGTGGGCCTTACGCAACTCGGTTTGAAGATTAATGCAACGCTTGCTGTCCCTAACCAGGGGCGACTCGACAGAATCGTCAAGCTAATCGAAGAATCAGACGTCTCGATTCACGATCTTTCGAGAATTGAACCCTCGTCTGGAATTCCCCGATTCAACATGCCACTCGAGCTTGGGTTGGCGCTCTACCGATCGCACACGACGAATGGTCGGCACCGGGTTTTCGTGTTTGAAAAGAAGCCCTACCGGACGCTGCAATCAACGAGCGATATCAACGGCATTGACCCCCAGATCCACAAAGGAAGACCTAAGGGCGTCATGGTTGGATTGCGCAACATCTTCCATCAGCCCGAGCGGACAACCACCGTCCCAGAAATGCTTGCCAGCTATCGCGCTGTCAAGCGGAAGTTGCCCGAATTGCGGCGGAATGCGGGCAGTAAATCGCTGTTTGAGGCATCGGTATTCCACGATCTCCTTGTCGTCGCCGCTCTGGTGGAAAGAGAAAGAATCATTAAGTAGAGAGGCTAGCCCGGCGGGTGGCCTTGGTCTCATACCGCGCATTATCAGGTTGGGGGCACCCTCAGCGTGGTTGGGAAGAGTCGTCGGGGCCGGGGACCCGCCCATTTAATTGCGCAACTAATTGTTGCATCATGCGTCTATCGTGATAGTATTTTTAAGTTGCCTTCAATTGGGCGACATTGATTCCGCCACTGGCGGTCCTTACAAAAGAGCTGAGTTGTAAGCACCTTTCAAACAGAGCGCATGTATTTCACAGAGAGCCCCGTCCGAGAGGACGGGGCTTTAGTCTTGGAGGCATTATGCAAGTGCAAACGTATAGATCCCTATTCACTAAATACAAGGGACAACCAGCCGGGGAAGTGTTTGCTCACTTTCATCCAGACAAAGACCCTCTCACGAGCGCTTTCGACTTCGATGCTCCATTTAAGAAGATCGCAGCAAAGACCTTGGAAGGACCAGACGCTTGGGATTTCACTCAGGCGAAGTACCAGAGCAGGCACCATAATCGTCCGCCCAAATTGCGCAACTATCTTCTTTACACGTTTGCCCGATTACGTGATCTAGAGTTGAGTGAACCCGGAACATATTTTCTTACCTCAGCCGATGGGCAATGGTCTTGTTTCAATAGCGGTCTTCAGGATAAACATTCGGCTGATCTCTTTATGATTTTTCAGCAGTATCAACCTCTCCCGACACATCCGGTTGGTACCGTTCGTCCTGATTGGGTATATCGAGGAACGGTAACATCTCGGGAAGAGGCATACAGAAGCCATTTTGGGACACAGCATCCCGCGCTGACTTGGTACTCGAACAACAGCCAGGATTACATCTTCAATACGCAGTACACGATGGATACCGACATCTTCGATCATATGTTTGATCGTGCGAAAGAGCGGTCAGGATTTGCGCCGGATGCAACCGATGAATCTGTTCGCAACTATCTGCGTGGGTGTATAGAGAATTTGATCCCGAAGATAAAGCGGAACTACAAAACCGCAATCCCCGTGTATTTTATTGAGGAGCGTAGGATGCAAATGCTTCTGCCATTCCACTCTTCCAACGGCCGGGATATCTCATGTTTCTTAGTCGAACGGGACGACGTAAATTCCTGCTACAAGATCAAAACAATTCTTGACATGGATCAAGCATTTTTTGCAGCTCGGTTGATTACCCGTCCCGATAAAGAATGGCTTAACCCATGATTGGCATATCAGTGCGTTCGTTTCCCCCGTCCTTGGCGGGTGGCCCTGGTCCCGTACCACACATTATCAAGTTGAGGGTGCCCCCGGTCCGTCGACAGCCAGGGACCGGGGGCACCCTCAGCATGGTGTGGAGATCTCACCGGGACCGCCGCCACCCGCCGCCAAGCAGGGATAATTATCGGCAAAATGGCGGGATGTTTCTTTAGGTGGTGAATCATCGCGCGATCAGGCGGGAGGAGGCCTGCTGCCAGGGTAGTGTGTCCGTTCCTATCTCTTCAGGGCTATGAACACGGAACCAATAGAAGCCAAGAGGCTCGCGATGGCCACGAGGAGCGCGACGTTTGATATTGTTCGTGTTCGATCCAGCACTGCCCTTCCGGCCTGGGTGATGCGATAGCGCATATTGTATTCAGTCTTGCTTGTGATCGGGTCGAAGAAAGGCATTTCGTCGCCGAATGTCTCAACCCAACCTCGATACTCGCAAGTGAGCAATCCGCACGAGAATCGTTCATCGGAGTACGGTAAGCTCTGCATGACCATGGGCCAGGGGCGGGCACCCGCCACATCGTTCCCGGCAATTCCGACCACTCTCTGCTTATCTACCCTCCGCAAGATTTTGCGAAGATGTCTATCGCTCAACCGGAACGGTCCTTTCGCATCCCGACCCATTCTCGCCTCCAAAGTCCTCAACCATTGTAGTGTTCCCAAATTTGCGGATGGCAACATCTCAATCGACTTCAATCGAGCGGGTGCCCAGAACTGGATTCTCCGACCTGGGATCTACGATCTTGGACTGCTGCGATCGGCTCACAGCCCAATCGGCACGCAAGAGCTCGTTAGAACCGGGCCACGCGCCCCGTCTTATCGGCCGGTTCCGCCGAAGCGGAGGAGGAAGCCGGCGCGGGCTACTCTTGGCATGCCTAATGTAGTGGTCGGCGTCTTGGAGTCTTCGATTTGGCGGTTGAGGAGGTTTTCGCCGGCGGCGAAGAGCTGGAACCGGCTGCCGATGTCGTGCGAGGCGTAGAGGTCCAGACGGAAGTAGCCGTGGAGCAGATAGGCGTTGGCATCGTCGTCGAACTGGCGACCGCTGAGGCGGCCCTGAACGGTCAGGGTGCCGAATTTTGGGCGATAGGCGCGCAGGTTCATGGTGGCGAGGTTGCGGGCTACCTCGGGAATCCAGTTGCCGACCAGGGCGGGGGTCTGGCTGTCATTGGTCACGGTGGCGTGGGCGTACTGATAACCGCCGTCCAATCTGAGCCAGGGGGCCAGCCNNATGGGCCGGTTGACCTGGGTGAGGAAGTAGCTGGTGCGGACGCTGCCCCAGTTCCACTGCGTGGACAGGCCTGTTTCCCAGCCGGTGGCGCGCTCGCTCTTGAGGTTGCCGTTGGGCAGGGTCAACAGGTTGCCCACCTGGGTGGAGCGGTAGAGCTCGTTGGCGGTGGGCTCGCGAAAGGCGCGAAAGGAAGACGCGGAGATCGCCAAGTGGTCCTTGATCTTGCGGAAGGGGATCTTGCGCGAAAGGCCGATGCGCGGGTCGAAGAAGCGCTGGTCGAATTGCGGGGGCTGGGCGGCGGAGGGGGTGAAGCCGGAGCCGGTACTCTGGAGCTTTTGGCCGTCGTAATTCTGAAACCAGTCGAAGCGGGCGGAGGCGGTGACGGTCCAATTGTGGAGGACAGCCATGCCTTCGGCATAGGCGCCGGAGTCGCGCTGGTGGTCGTGGAGATTGGTGAGCAGGGTCCCACTGCCGTAGCTCTGTTCTCGGTCCCAGACGCGGACGTCGTGGGTGTCGGCCCCGGCAACGAAGAGCAGGCCGGCGCCGAGCGGCTGGTTCCAATGAGCTGCTGCGCCGAGTTCATTGTTGGGCGTGAGCGAGAACTTGGAGGGGTTTTCACCGCAGCGGTAGGAGCAGGTGGGATAGGCGGGGGCTGGCAGGTTGGAGATGCTGGAAAATGTCTGGCGAAAATGGCCGGTCGAGCCGTAGAGACGGAGGGCGAGGGATGCGTTGCGCGGGGCATTCCAGTCGCCGCCGGTGGCGTAGCGCCAGAGGCGGGTTCCGTTGGTTTGGTAGGGTGTGCCGTTGTTGCGCGCCTCGTTGAAACCGCTGCCGCGCACAAAGAGCCGCAGCGAGTCGCGGACGTGCTCGGCGAGGAGCAGGCCATTTTGACTGTGGACGTTGCTGGGGATGTCGACTGGGCCGCGCTGGGCGGGCGATTCCTGGATGTAGCCATCGGTGCCGAGAACGCCGCCGGTGGCGAGCACGCCCCAGGGGCCGCGTTTGGTTTGGAGCAGCAGGCTGTCATCGTAGGTGTTTTGCGCGCCGTAACTTGAGCGCAACTCGGTCTGGTTGGCGGTGGGGCGGATGGGGACCACGGTGACGACGCCGCCGATGGCGCTGGAGCCGTAGAGGTCGCTGGCGCCACCGCGGAGGAGTTCGATGCGCTGGATGGCAAGTTCCGGGGGTTCAAGCCAATGGATGGTTCCGGCGAAGGCGTCGTTCAGCGGGACATCGTCTTCGGCGAACAGGGTGCGGCTGGCGGAGGTGGAACCGAGTGCGCGGAGGCTCATTCCCTGCGAGGAGGGGTTGGCGACCAGCGAACTGGAGCGGCGGAAGAGCTCGAGGCCGGGAAGCTGGCGGAGCTGGTCGTCGAGTGTGGGCGCGGCGGTGGTGCTGAGGGCCTGCTCAGTGAGGAGGCGCGTGGCGACGGGGCTTTCGAGAGAGCCGAGCGGGGCGCGGTAGGCGGTGACCGTTACCTGCTCGGCGTTGGCGGCGGGCTGGAGGCGGAGGACGGCGCCGTCGGTGATCTGCACGGCTTGGTCCGCGAAACCCGGAGCGGAGACGCGGACGCGGCAGGGAACGGAGCAGGCGAAGGTCAGGCGGCCGGAAGAATCGGTGCGGCCGAGGAGCTTTCCGGAGGGGTCAGCGACGGTGGCGCCGGGCAGCGCAGAGCCGCGGCTGTCTTCAACGGTTGCCGTCAGGGTTGTTGCTGGCGGGGTCACGGGGGTTTGTGCGCGGAGGGTCGCCGAGGCCAACAACGCCCCGGTCAGCGCCAGCGCGCCAAACCTCGCTTTCCACTTGAACCACGGCATTTTTTGCGCTTTCAAAAACCAGTTGGAGATTCTGGAGCAATTGTGACACGGTTTTTCCGCTTCTGGCGTCGAGAGCGAGCGGCGCGACTTCGTTGAGCGGGATGAGGACGAAGGCCCGCTCGGACAGACGAGGGTGCGGAATCTCCAGTCCCGGCTCACAGATGTTGACGTTGCCGAAGAGCAAAATGTCCAGGTCGAGGGTGCGGGGGCCGTTCTGGAAGCTGGATGCGCGGTCGCGGCCGAACTCCTTTTCGATGCGCAGAAGGGCGGCCAGCAAGGCGTGCGGATCGAGATCGGTTTCCAGGGCTACCACTGCATTCACAAACCT
>PMWR01000502.1 GCA_003166055.1 Acidobacteriaceae bacterium | reverse complement strand
TGCTTGAGGCGCTTGGACCAGGTCATCTCAGAGAGGTGAACCAAACCCTCAATGCCCTGCTCGAGCTCAACGAACGCACCGTAGTCGGTAACCGAAAGCACGCGGCCATGGACGCGTGCGCCGACGGGGTAGCGCTCGGTGGCATCGAGCCACGGATCGGGCGTGAGCTGCTTGAAGCCCAGCGAGACGCGCTGCTTGTCCTTGTCGAACTTGAGCACCTTGACCTGGATTTCGTCACCAACATTGACCAGGTCGCGAGGATGGGTGAGGCGGCCCCAGCTCATATCGGTGATGTGCAGGAGGCCGTCGATGCCGCCGAGGTCAACGAACGCACCGTAGTCGGTGAGGTTCTTGACCGTGCCGGTGAGGACCGCGCCTTCGCCCAACTGCTCGAGGGTGCCGGAGCGTTTGGCGTTCTGCTCTTCTTCGAGGATTTCCTTGCGGCTGACAACGACGTTGCCGCGCTTCTTGTTGAGCTTGATGACGCGGACTTCAATCTTCTGGCCGAGATAGCCATCGAGATTGCGGACCGGGCGAATTTCAAGCTGCGAGCCGGGCAAGAACGCCTTGAGGCCGATGTCGACGGTGAGTCCGCCCTTGACGCGGCTGACCACTGTGCCGATCACGGGGGTCTTGTCGTTTGCGGCCTTCTCGATCACGTCCCACACGCGCAGACGCTGTGCGCGCTCGAAGCTGACGAGGTAGCCGCCTTCGGGCTCCTCGCGCTCGATGACGACATCGATGACATCGCCAGGCTGGAATTTGACGGCTCCGGTGTGGTCGAGAACCTGCTCCAGGGGCACAAGGCCTTCGGACTTGAGGCCCACGTCCACGACCAGGTGCTTTTCAGTCTGCTTGAGTACTGTGCCGGAGACGATCTTGTCGCCATAGGCTTCAACGGCAGCGGCCTCGGCGGCCTGTTCGCGTTCAAACGCGGCGAGGGCGGCAGAGAAGTCGTCCATCGGTTCAGCGCCGTGGGAATCGTGCGCATGCGCTGCGGCGACAGGCGCGGCCTGGGTGGCAGGCTCCGATTCAGATGCTGACGGCTCGGGTGCTTTCGTAACCGCGTCGGCGGCCGGCGCGACTTCCGCGGCAACTTCTGCTTGAGGAACGGACTCGGATTGCGCGGTAACTTCCGTTGCAACTCCTGATGCGAGCTCTGCTACGAGCGGGGTGGCCTCTGCTGGATCTTCCACTTGAGTGGCTTCTTCCACAGGCGCAGCCTCGGCTACAGGCTCGGTTGGGGCATCGGCGTCCAGCGCGGAAATGTCTACTGCTTCGGCGGTCTCAGGGTTGGACGTGGATTCGTACGACGGCTGCTCTTGCTCCGTCGCAGGCTCGAGTGTTGGGGTTTCCAATTCGGTGTTCAGGGTTATGCTCTCGGTTTCGGGATTGAGGACGTTTGCCATTGCTGCCAGCTCCGGGATTCCTTGCTCCTGCGACAGTTTGCACCAGCCGCCGGTCGGCTCCCGCGCTGCGATTGCCGCAGTCAGGGGTCTATGAGCCGTGACCTTCCACCGCGTGTGACGAGCCGGTTCAAGTATTCCAAGGCGACAGCCTCCCCAAATAAATGGCTTGGGGTAAACGGCGATTGTCTCCTTGGGAAAAACCCGGCAGGCAACGGCTTGCTGGAGGGCGGCCGCAACTCACTGCTGGAATCCGCGCAGGAAGCTACGCTTTCAAGTGTAGCAATCTCTGCAATCCAGCGTCAAACGCGGAATGGCGGCTGAAGAGCCGCGATACCGCATTGCAAACGCGCGCGAACAGCGTCCGGATTCGTGTTGTCATGGCCTGGATGGCGCGGATTCGAGGCCAGAGGCTGGATTTGTAACCCGGAATTGCCCACTATACTGAATCGGACGGCGGAAGTGCGATGGATCGAATCTGGACACCCTGGCGTTATGCATACGTGACGACCGCGGACACGAGTACGCGGGCCGGAGTTCCGGCGGCGCTGTCGGCCTGGAGCGGCGATCTGGGCTGCGTTTTCTGTAACCTGATTGCTTCGATCGACTTCGCCATCGCCAACGGAATGACCGCGGAGCAGGCCGAGGCCGCGGGCGGGCTCATCCTTCGCGGAAAGCACTGCTTCATCTGCCTCAATGCGTACCCATACACCTCCGGCCACGTGATGGCCATGCCCTACGCGCATCTCGACCGTCTGGCCGCCCTGCCCATGGACGCCGCGCACGAACTAATCGACTTGTCCCAGCGCACCGAACGGGCTCTCCAGCAGGTTTACTCCCCCCACGGCTTCAACTTCGGCCTCAATATCGGCAAGGCCGCCGGAGCCGGCGTCGCAGGCCACCTCCATATGCACGCCATGCCCCGCTGGGCCGGCGACACCAATTTCATGACCACCGTAGCCGAAACCCGTGTCCTGCCGGAAGATCTCGCCTCCACCTGGAAGCGCCTCCGCGAAGCTTTGACACCCTAGCCCCGGATTTTTCAGGCTGTTACAAAACCCCGCTGAAACTCTGTTTTGTAACAAGGGCACGGCTTCAGCCGGGCCGTAACCTACAAATAATGAACGAGGGCTTTAGCCCCTGCAATGAAACCATTACGAAGAATTCCCCATACGGCGAGCTTCGTAACCCCCTGCTTTTGCCCGGAAACTTGCCAAATTCCCAGCACAAAATCGCGTTTCTCGTATATGATTTTTTGGCTGTC
Organism: Acidobacteriaceae bacterium; assembly: GCA_003166055.1. The sequence continues at coordinate 262 of PMWR01000502.1, read as the reverse complement.
GAATCACCCGGAGGAACCGCAATGAAAACGCTTGCAATTCTTTTTGCAGTCATGGGACTTATGCTGACCGCTGCAAACGCGCGGGCAGCCGACGTAACCGGCTCCTGGACTGGGGATTCGGCCATGCCCGATGGCAGCAGTTTCCAGCTTTCGTTCACGTTCAAGCAGGACGGTGCGGCGCTCACTGGCACGATTCAGGGCCCGCAGGGGGATGCAATCGACATCACCGATGGCAAAGTGGACGGCAACAAGATTTCGTTCA
>PMWR01000515.1 GCA_003166055.1 Acidobacteriaceae bacterium | reverse complement strand
TCAATACATCCACCTTTTCCGCCGATAGAATGCATGAAACTTCACGAGGTGACTCGGGACAGGAAGCGCCGTGGTCGAATTTACCCTGCGTATCGGCATCGGCAACTTGCCCAGTGCAAGCCTGCTGAAGCTCTTGGCCAAGCCAGTCCCGGCGCATTTGTGGAGAAAAACTCGGTTTTGCAAAGGGTTTGCGGGGGGCCTCGGGGCCGGTGCGGGCTGGCGCAGAGCGTTGTACGCCGCGGTGCTGACCGCGGCAGTGGCGCTGGCTCCGGTGGCCAGGCTGCGGGCGCTCGATCCAAAGAAAGCAATTGACCAGTACGGCCACGAAAGCTGGACATCGCAGCGGGGGCTGCCCGGCGAGGCGGTTTACCAGGTTCTGCAGACCAAAGACGGATATTTGTGGGTGAGGACCGGATCGGGACTGGCGCGGTTTGACGGGGTGCGTTTCGTTTCAATGGATGCGGAGGTCGGCGACGAGCCGGTCAAGGCTGTTTGCATGTCCGCGGACGGCGACCTGCTGATACGAACGGTGTCCAGAACCATGATTTACAGGGACCGGCGGTTTGCCGATTATCTGCCTCCCCATCCGTTGCCTGGCGGGGCCATCCGGGTTCTGTTTGAAAGCAGCGGGCATGTGGTTTTTGTGGGCGCGGACGATTTTATCTACAGGCTTGAGAAAGACGGCACAGCCACGCTGTTGCGCGATCACACGGGCTGGATCAACTCCTTTCTCGAAGACCATCGGGGCAAAATCTGGATTGCGGGATCGCCCAGCATTTACAGCTATGCGAACGGCACACTCAGCCTGGCCATAGGCGCGTCCGCCAATCACTCCACGGGTACTGCCCTTTACGAGGACCGGCAGCACAGAATCTGGGCAGCGACGGGAGACGGGCTGCACAGGGTCGATGAGCAGGGAACGAGCCTGGGGCCCGCGCAACGGGGCGCCCCCGGCTTGTTGACCACTCTGCTGGAGGATGCGCAGGGGAATCTGTGGGCGGGAACGGAAAGGTCGGGAGTGGCCCGCATGGCGGGGGACAAGTTTTCGACTTTCGGATCTGTCGAGGGTCTGACCGACGACAGTGTTCTCTCCATGCTGGAAGACCGCGAGGGCACACTGTGGATCGGAACCGCGAGCGGGCTGGACCAACTGCGGAACACGAATCTGACGACGTTCACCACCAGGGAGGGTCTACCGACGAATCGAACCAAGTCGGCAATCGCAGCGCGCGACGGAACTGTAAACCTGTTCACCGACAGCGGCGGGCTGGTTCGCATCAAGAACGGGATCGCAACCCCATTCGAGCACAACAACCAACTGCCGTCGCTGGTGGATTCGGCACTGTTCCAGAGCCGGGATGGAAGCATCTGGCTGGGAACCCTGAAGGGTCTCAGCCGGATTCAGGGCGGGAAGGTGACTGTTTATGACGGAGGCGGGCATTTCTCGAAGAACTATACCTCGGTGATCTCCGAAGACGACGAAAGCCTGATTGTGGCCAACTCCGAGGCGCGCGTGTTTCGGTTCAAGGACGGCAAGGTGCTGCCGTTCACGGTGCGCGGCCGGACGACGCCGGTCAGCGATCCCGGTCCCTACACGTTTACGATCTATCGCGATGCTTCGGGCACGCTCTGGTTCGGCACCACCAACGGTCTTCTGAAACTTCCTTCGGACGATGGGGTGAAGGGGGGCTGGCAGGCGAATACCAGCTTCGACTTGACTTCGATCTTCGACGATGGACGTGGGAGTCTCTGGCTTGGCGGACGGACGCGGGGACTGGTCCGGTACCGTATCAGCGATGGGCGGGTGACACGCTATACCAGGCGGGAAGGACTCTTTGACGGGTTCGCGTCGCACATTCTGGGCGACGAGAAGAGCAAACTGTGGATCAGCACCGAGGACGGCATTTACGCGGTGAGCCTGGCGGATCTGAACGACTTTGACGCAGGCAGGACGAGATTCGTTTCCTCCGCGCGATACGGAGTCGAGGATGGGATGAAAACCGCCGAGGCGTCCGACGCCGCGTCGCAGCCAGCCGGGTGCCATACTTCCGATGGCAAGCTGTGGTTCACGACAAAAAAGGGGATTGTCGCTGTCGATCCGATGCACTTGACGCAAAACGCGCTGATTCCGCCGGTGGTGGTCGAGTCGGTCATTGCCAACGGAGTTGCGCAGCCATGGAGCGGAGATCTCCAGATTGCTCCCGGGAACACGAGCCTTGAAATCTACTACACGGCGCTGAGCCTGCGCATTCCGGGGCGAGTCCAGTTCAAATACCAGCTTGAGGGATACGACCGGGGTTGGGTGGAAGCCGGATCGCGGCGCGCTGCCTACTATACCAAGCTGCCGCCGGGCAGGTATAGATTTCACGTAATCGCGGCCAATGACGATGGAGTCTGGAATAACGATGGAGCTTCTGTCGGCATCCTGCTCAGACCGCGCTTCTATCAGACGGAGCCGTTTTTTTTCGCATGTTTTGTAGTTGTGAGCCTCATGGCCATTGCGGTAAACCGGCTCAGCACGCGTTTGATTCGCGGCCGTGCCGATGAGTTGACGAGGGTAGTGGAGGAAAAGACTGCCGAGCTGCGGAAGAGCCAGCGCGAACTTGAACTCCTGGCGCACTTCGATCCCCTCACGGCACTGCCGAACCGGCGCCTGTTCACCGAGGAGTTTGACAGAATGTGCGCTCGGCCCAGGGACAATCGATTCACCCTGCTGCTGGTCGATGTGGACAAGTTCAAGGTGATCAACGACACGTTCGGTCACGACGCCGGCGACGCATTTCTGGTCGCGGCCGCTCTTCGTCTCGAATCGGCCGTGCGCTCGACGGACAGAGTTGCGCGGCTGGGCGGAGATGAATTCGGCATCCTGCTGCCAAGAACACATGAAGAAACCGGGCTGAATAAGATTTGCGACCGAATCGTCAACAGCTTTTCTGCCGCTGTCGACTTCAAGGGCGCAAAGATCGTTGCCAGCGTAAGCGTGGGCGCCGCGGTGTTTCCGGAACACGGAGATACCCAGGAAAAGCTCTACAAATGCGCCGATCTTGCGCTTTACAGAGCCAAACGGCAGGGGCGGAACACCTGGCAAAGGTACAGCCAGGAATTGCCGGGCGAGGAGCTTTATCCGAAGGAGGTGTGTTGACGCGCATTCGGGAGCAGGTAGTCGGGAGCCGAAAGTCCCTTTATTCCTCTATGCGGTATGTGAATTCTTCGATGACGGGGTTGGTCAGGACTTCGCGGGCGATGCGTTCGACCTGGGCGCGGGCGGCGTCGGAAGTTAGTCCATCGGCGAGAGTAAGCGTGAAAAACTTACCCTGGCGCACGGCAGTGACATCGGCAAAGCCGATTTTGCGCAGGGCGTTGTGGATGGTCTGGCCCTGGGGGTCGAGGACCGATGTCTTCAGCGTGACATAGACATGTGCTGTCATAATCCGAGATTATAGTTGGAACGGCGTATTGCCGCTTACCGCAATCATCGTGGTTCGATTCTTCGCGGCGTAAACACCCTCCCCAACCATGAAGGAGAAATAAGAAGAGATGATTAACTATTTGGAACTGCCGATCGGCGATCGGTCCCCCGAGGTTTTTCGGACGGTCGTTGAGATTCCCAAGGACGGCACACAGAAGTTCGAATACGACAAGCAACTGCATGTCTTCAAGCTGGACCGCAATCTGCATTCGCCGGTGCATTATCCGGGGGATTACGGGTTCATTCCGTCGACACTGAGCGACGACGGGGACCCGCTGGACGTGCTGGTGCTGGTGCCGAGCCCGAGTTTTCCGGGGTGCGTGCAGGAGGTGCGGCCGATCGGGCTGCTGGAGATGCTGGACCAGGGCGTGCTGGACGAAAAGGTGCTGGCGGTGGGGAAAAACAATCCGCGGTATAACAACGTGTGGAACTACACCGACATTTACCCGCACATGCTGAAGGAGATTACGCACTTCTTCTCGATCTACAAGGATCTTGAGGGCAAGCGGGTGGAGATCAAGGGCTGGCACGATGCGGCGTTTGCGCGCGACCAGGTGGTGAAGGCGGCGAAGCAGTTCCAGGACAACCAGGCGAAGAAGGCGGAGGCCAAGAAGTAACGCTTGATTGAAGTGAGACCGCGTTCCTTTGGGGACGCGGTTTTGCTTTTTGGGGCCGACCCACAATGAGCGTTAAGCCTTCCCACCCTTGCGCTGGAGATTACAAGAAGCAGATCCTTCGACTCCGCTGCGCTGCGCTCCTAATGAACGAGTCTCTC
>PMWR01000310.1 GCA_003166055.1 Acidobacteriaceae bacterium | reverse complement strand
TGAGATTATCTCAAGCGAGGCGGACCAGATCGACCACTTGCCCTATAGTACTTTTTAAGGTACAGTTGTGCTGAATCAGGTGCACAATGGCAGGCGACCCGCAGCCGCACAAGATTCCGCTTGTTTTTTACTGTGCTGAGCCTGAACGCGAACCGGTTCGGGAGTGGTTGCAATCGCTGCCCACAGTGGAACGGCAGGAAATTGGCAAAGATCTTTTGCGAGCGCAGTGGCGATGGCCGGTGGGTATGCCACTTTGCCGGCCCTTAGGGGATGGGCTTTGGGAAATCCGCACCAATCTGCCGACAAAGCGGACGGCGCGTGTCCTGATCTGTCTCTATCGCGGGCACCTGGTCGCGCTGCACGGATTCATCAAGAAGACGCGGTCTACGCCTGACGAAGATCTGGCGCTGGCGCGAAAGCGGCAAAAGGAGCTGGAGCGATGACGAAAAAGCATATGGGCTCGAGCATCGACGATTTTCTCAAGCATGAGGGAATCTTTGAAGAAGCGCAGGCGCAGGCAATCAAGGAGGTTGTCGCCTGGCAGTTGGCCGAAGCAATGAAGCAGCAAAAGATTTCAAAAAACAGGATGGCTACGTTGCTGAAGACCAGCCGTACTCAGGTCGACCGCTTGCTTGATCCGAAGAACGACATCACGCTTTCCAGCCTGCAGCGGGCGGCGGCAATGGTGGGTCGGCGGGTTTCAATTGAACTGATTTAGAACCTGCACAAATGACGGCGCATGCCGGAACTTGAGGTCCCGCCAGGCTCGGCAGTTCTCTCAGCCTATTTCAGTTTCATATCGAATGCCAGCGGCAGCAGTTCGCTGAAGGCCATGGTGCGCAGCCCATCCGCCGCGGGAAAAATGACCGGCGCATCGGGCAGCACAAACTCCGACAGCATCTGGCGGCACGCCCCGCAAGGCGGGCTGGCTGCGTCGTTCAGGTTGGCCACAGCTACCGCCTCGATGCGAATCTTTGGGCCGAATTGGGAAACGGCGCTCACCAAAGCCGAACGTTCCGCGCAAATCGTCAATCCGTAGCTGACATTTTCGACATTTGTGCCTGCGATGACGGCTCCGCTCGTCAGCCGCAGCGCCGCACCCACGTGAAAGCCGGAGTAGGGAGCATACGACTGCCGCGCAGCGTGCCGCGCCTGTTCGAGCAGTCCTTCCAGCGCCGCGTCGTGCACGTTTTCAGGTTTCTTGTCTGGATCCGCCATGAAGCTAGAGGCTAAAGCATTGCCACACCCCGTGTACATGGGCCGTCTGTTTTTGCTTGTCCAATGGCCCGCAAGGCTCCTCCGCTCAAGTTGCGCCTCTTCCTACCGATAAGGAGATTGGGTGCGGTTGTGCCGGGACATTCCTCCCGGTCCGGCCGGCTGAGTGGACGCGATGAATGACCGACTGAGTGGGCGCAATGGATGAACTGACAAGGGAGTTCCTGATCGAGAGCCAGGAGGGCCTGGACCGCATGGAGCGGTGCCTGACCGACCTCGAAGAGAAGCCGGACAATGCGGCTTTGCTGGCAGAGATATTCCGCTCAGTGCATACCATCAAGGGGACCACGGGATTTCTTGGCTTCAAGCGTCTTGAAAAGCTGGCGCACGCCGGTGAAAACCTGCTTGGCCTGTTGCGCGACGGCAAGCTGGCCGCCAATCGTCCGATTATTACCGGCCTGCTGCAACTGCTCGACGGCCTGCGCTCGATCCTGAAGACGATCGAAACCGATGCCACCGAAGGCAACGGGGACGATGGTCCCCTGATCGGCTGCCTGGAAAACTTGCAGGCGGCCAAACCGGGCGAAATCCAGCCGCAGGCAGCGGCGCATGTCAGGCCGAAGGCCCGCTCAATTGCGGGCTCCCCACCCCCCGCCGAGGCTGATTCATCGGCACCGGCAATTTCCGCAGCCCCGCTCGCTCGGCCTTCCGCATACGCGGCTGAGCCGGCGGCGTCTGCGCACGAGCCGGCGGTTGCGCCTGCTCCCGAAACCCAGGCGGCTGCGGGCGATATTGGCCGGCCACGCGGTGTGACGGGAGCGGGAACCGCCGCGGAGAGCACGTTACGCGTCGACGTGACGCTGCTCAACCGCATGATGAACCTGGTGGGCGAGCTGGTGCTCACCCGCAACCAGGTGCTGCAGGCTACCGCCGCCGATCCCAACCTGACCATGCTCTCTCGCCGTCTCGATATGGTCACGGCCGACCTGCGCGAAAGCGTGATGAAGGCCCGCATGCAGCCGGTCTCGAATATCTTTTCCAAGATACCCCGGATCGTGCGCGACCTCTCGCAGTCGCTTGGCCGCCGTGTGCGTCTCCAGGTCGAGGGCCAGGAAACGGAACTGGACAAGAGCCTGCTCGAGGCGATCAAGGACCCGCTGACCCATGCCGTCCGCAATGCGCTCGATCACGGCATCGAGTCGCCCGAGGTGCGCCAGGCGGCAGGCAAAGACCCCGAAGGGACGCTCAAGCTGCGCGCCAGCCACGAAGGAAGCCATGTGGTCATCGAGGTCTCCGACGATGGCGCCGGCATCGCACAGGAAAGGGTGCGTCAAAAGGCCGTCGAGCGCGGGCTCATTACGCCGGAACGCGCCGCGCAGCTCGGCGAGCGCGAGTTGCTTCAGTTGATCTTTTTGCCCGGCTTCTCCACCGCCGCCGCCGTCACCAACGTGAGCGGCCGCGGCGTAGGGATGGACGTGGTTCGCACCAACGTCGAGAAGATCGGCGGCAAAGTGGAAATCGACTCGCGGGCCGGCAACGGAACCACCCTCCGCATGCGCATTCCGCTGACCCTGGCCATTATTCCCGCACTGATTGTGCGCAGCTTGAATCAGAGCTTTGCGCTGCCTCAGGGTACGCTTTCTGAACTCGTCCATGTTCCCCCCGCGCAGGCCGCGAAGGCCATTGAGTGGATTGAGGGCGCGCCGCTTCACCGGCTGCGCGGCAAACTCCTGCCGCTCGTGTTTCTCGATCGTCTGCTGATGCCCGCCGCCGAGCGCAAAGATCTCTCCGTCTGCGACAGTTTCATCGCCGTGCTGGACGCCGATGGGCGCCGATTCGGGCTGGTTGTCGATGGGCTCGCCGATCCGGAGGAAATCGTGGTTAAACCGCTGAGCGCTGTGCTCAAGGATATTGGGCTTTTCTCCGGCGCAACCGTGCTGGGCAACGCCGATCTGGCCCTGATTCTCGATCCCGGAGCCATCGCCCTCAAGGCCGGAGTGACCATGACTGCGGAAGAAGAAGCTACCCGCTCCGCCGAAAGTGAAACCGCGTCCGAGGCGGCCAGGAGCCTTGAGTATCTGTTGGTCGAGTCCGCGGAACGGCAGGCCGCGGTGCCCTTGGCCGACGTGCTGCGCATCGAGCAGCTTCCGTTTTCACGCATCGAGTACATCGGTTTTCGCCCGGTGCTCAACTTCGAAGGACAGCTGCTGCCGGTCGAGGATTCCGGCGGCGTGCTGGCCGCGGCCGAGGGCAATCCTGAAGCGCAGATCATCGTGGTGGTCTGTCGCGAGGGCAACCGCCACGTGGGCATCGCGGTATCCCATGTGCTCGATGTCGCCGCCGGCAGCGACCTGTTCGAGGCCGGCACCAGCCAGCGCACGGGCGGAGTCACGCTGCTGAAAGAGCGCGTGACCGGAGTTGTCGACCTGGCCGGTGTCGCGGCGCTGCCGATTACCGGGAACACGGCCCAGGAATGGGCGGAGGCAGTTCAATGAGCGTTGCGGCAGTTGCATCCGGCGGCAAAGTGAAAGCGGCCCTACTGACGGAAATGTGTTCGGTGCGCCTGGGGCAGACCTTGTTTGGCGTGCCCATCAGCCACATCCTTGAAATCGTTGGCTCGGCCCGGCCGCAGCCGGTTCCGCTGGCTCCCAGCTTCGTGGGTGGGCTGATTCACTACCGCGGAGACGTGCTCACCACTGTAAGCCTTCGCCAGTTGCTGGAAATGCCGCGCAGAGACGGCCCCCAGGACATCCTGGTCATTGAGAGCGCGGGCGGATGCTTCGGGCTGCTGGTGGACTCGGTGGGCGAGGTGCTCACGGTCTCGTCGGTCGACTTTGAGCCGAATCCCTCAATTCTCGACGAGCGTCGCAGGGCCTTGTTCGCCGGCGCGTACAAGCTCAAGGACAGCTTGCTCGTGATGCTCGATCCCGAGCGGCTTGACCCCATGCGGCTGAGCGCCGCCCGGGCGGCATAGGGTTTGGAGGCCACCGATGCGTGCATTGATTGTCGATGACTCCCGCTTCGTGAGGTGCTTCCTGCGTGGAATGCTCGAAACGATGGGAATCGAATGCGAGGAGGCCGCCGACGGACAGGCAGGCATCGACCGCCTCGAGGCCGGCCCTGCCTTCGACCTGGCCCTTGTGGACTGGAATATGCCGGTCATGAACGGACTGGAGATGCTGAGGCTGTTGCGCGCTCGAGGATTTGCCGACATGAAGGTCATGATGGTCACCACCGAGGCGGAGAACGATTTCATTCTCTGTGCTCTTGAAGCAGGCGCCGACGAATACCTCATGAAGCCCTTCGACGAAGAAGCGCTCAGCGAAAAACTGGCCATGCTCGGTTTGGTGGAGGCTTAACGAATGGCGGCCGGTCGCCCTGCCGGAATTCTGATCGTCGACGACTCTGTCGTGATCCGGAGCCTGCTGCGCTCGGTGGTCTCGACCGATAGCCGCCTCGAAATAATCGGCAGCGCGGCCGACGGAGAATCCGCCCTGCGCGCCATAGAGAGTCTTCATCCCGCCCTGGTGCTGCTGGACGTGGAGATGCCGGTGATGGACGGCCTGGTCACGCTGAAGGAGTTGCGCAGGCGGGGACACAAAATGCCGGTGATCATGTGCAGTTCGCTTACCCGGCGCGGCGCCGCCGTGACCATCGAGGCGCTCGCCTCAGGAGCCTCGGACTACGTCGCCAAACCCGCAGGCCAATCCGGGCGCGAGGCGGCCATCAAGGCGCTCGCGCAAGATCTCATTCCGCGGATTCATGCGCTCACCGGTCCGGCGCAGCCTGTGTTTCCCGGCTCCGGCGCAAGTCCCGCCACGGCGCGCGTTCCCGTGCTGCTGCCCATGGCGTCCCCCCGGCCGAAGCCTCAGCCCATCTCCTCGGAACCTGTGGTGCTGGCCATCGGCGTCTCCACCGGAGGCCCGGCCGCACTCGACGTTCTGCTCCCCGCGCTGCCGGCCAACTTTCCCCTGCCGGTGCTGATCGTCCAGCACATGCCGGAAGTCTTCACCCGGCTCTTCGCCGAGCGTATGAACGGCCGCTGCCGCCTGCGCGTACGTGAGGCCGAGGAGGGCGATCAAGTCCGCGCGGGAACCATCTCCATCGCCCGCGGCAACTGGCACATGGAGGTGCTTGCCGGATCACCCCCCACCCTGCACCTTACCCAGGGTCCGCTGGAAAACCACTGCCGGCCCGCGGTGGATGTCCTCTTCCGTTCCGCCGCCGCGGTCTATGGCGCCGGCGTGCTGGCCGTTGTGCTTACCGGCATGGGTTCCGACGGCATGATCGGTTGCCGCATTCTGCGCGGCCTGGGCTCCGCCGTCCTCGCCCAGGATCAGGCCACCAGCACGGTTTGGGGCATGCCTGGCGCGGTGGCAAACGCCGGCCTCGCCCACAAGGTGCTGCCGCTCCAGGATGTGGCGCCCGAAATCCTCCGCATCGTCGGCCGCAAGCACAGCGAAGCCCCTGCGCTTCGGGAATCGGTGCGCTAAGCCATGCAGACCGCTTCCAGCGTCGACTACGGTTATCTGCGCGATCTCGTCTTCGGCTACTCCCAAAACGTTCTCGACTCCTCGCGCGACTATCTCTTTGACACCCGCCTCTCCAAACTCATGCAGCGCCACGGCATGACCCAGGTGGAAGAGCTTGTGCAGTACTTGCGCATCCGCAAAGACCTCGCGCTCGAGCGCGCCATTGCCGATGCAATGACCATCAATGAGACCAGCTTTTTTCGCGACAGCCGCCCCTTCGAATTGCTGCGCACGGATCTGCTTCCCAAGCTCATTGAGGCCCGCGCCAGCTCCCGCGCGCTTCGCTTCTGGAGCGCTGCCTGCTCCACCGGACAGGAGGCATACAGCCTGGCCATCGGCCTGCGCGAACACTTTCCCTCCCTCGCCGGATGGAACATCCGCATCGAAGGCACCGACCTTTGCGCCGAAGTTGTGGCGCGCGCCCAGGCCGCCCGCTATCACCGCATCGAGATCAACCGCGGCCTGCCCGCGCTCTTCGTAGTGCGGTACTTCGATCACGTCGGCGAGGACTGGACCGTCAAGGATGAAGCCAGAAAACTATGCAACTTCCGCCAGGCCAACCTGTGCGGGCCGCAATTCCCGTTTCAGCGCTCCACCGACCGCTTCGACGTCATCTTCCTGCGCAACGTGATGCTCTACTTCTCCCAGGAGACGCGCCGCACCCTGCTGGCCAACATTCACCGACTGCTTGCGCTCGACGGCATCCTCTTCCTCGGTTCCAGCGAACAACCCGCCGACCCCTCCCTCTGGACCCCAGTCCTCGCCGGCGGAACATGCCATTACAGACCGAAGTAAAAGCAGGGAACAGGGAAAAGCAGGGAACAGGGAACAGGCAACAGGGATTGTGGACGAGGCAGCATCTGAAGAATCCGAAACAGAACAAAGGCGGGTGCCCCATCCTTCGCCTTTTTTCTGGCGAAGGGTGGGAAGGCACAAAGCTCAACCATCCCAATCTCAACCCATCAACAAGGCTGGGTGCCCCACCTGGGCGCCCTGTGAGCACCAGGCCCTTGTTTTTCTGGCTAGGGTGGGAGGGGTGGAAGCCCGTGCGACCGGACAGAGTCCCCTAATCCGCGCCGTTGAGCAGTCTCTCCACCTCCGCCTGCAGCCGCGCCGTAATTCCCGCATCTGAATCCAGCGGCCCAAACCGGATCGGCTCACCCACGCAGACCTCAATCTTTCCTGCCCGGAACCAGCCACGCCCGCTTGTCTTCAGATCGCCCAGTCCGCGCAGGGCCATCGGCAGCACCGGTACGTCCGATTGCTTCGCCAGCAGGCCGATTCCCGGCCTGAATCGCGCCATCTTTCCCTGCGCCGAGCGCGCTCCCTCGGGAAATACCATCACATTGAAACCCCGGTCCAGCGCTTCGCCCGCATGCGCAAAGCTGCGCTGGAAGTCTCGTTGTCTGGGCAGTGGAAACACATTGAACAGCGCGGTGACCAGGAAATAGAACAACGGTCCCGGCAAAAAGAACCGTCCCGTAGGATGCGCCGGCTGCAGATTGCGAAAGCGCCGGTAGGCGGTCAGCATCTCCCCCGACATGGCCACCGCCATCCGCCGCCGCATCGGTCCCGGCAGCGCGTATTCCAGCAGCGGTCCATCGAATGCCGTAACGTGATTGGCAACGATCAGCATGGGCGCACCCTTTTCCAGCTCGTGCGCCGAACTCAAAACCACCGCCGGCTTGGCCAGCAGCCAGACCAGCGGCCGCATGACTGTCTCAAAGAAGGCAATGCGAGCCCATCGAACCGGAAACCACCACGGCCAATGCGGATAGAGATTGTCTGCCTTTTCAGCCTTCGCAGCAACCGGTAATCCCGTTGCATCCGCGGATTCCGGTTCCAGCGCCGCACCAGTATCTCGAATGTCTTCGCTTACCGATGGCTGCGCACGATGGTCATTCCTCAAACCGTTGCTCAGCTGTGCGGCCTGCGCATTCTCCGGCTCCGCGTCAAGCAGCCGCCGCAGGTCGCCGAGCGTCTGCGCATGGTCAAAGCTCCCGTTGCGCGATTCAAGCGCGATGCCAGTTCGCTCCTCGACCGCCGCAGCCAGTTGCACGCGCCCCAGGCTGTCCAGATGCAGGTCTTCGGCCAAGCGCAGTTCGTCCCCCGCTCCCGGCGGCGTCTCGCTTGAGATCTGCGCAATCAACGTCAGCAGCCAGTCCGCCGAACGCCGGGGCTCGCCCCCATTGTGCCCGTTCCGTCCGTTCCCGTTGAAACCGTGCCCGTTGCTTCCGTTCCTATGTGCCGCTCCATTACCGTTTTTCGCAGCAGTCTGCACGCTCTCCAGCCACTCCGCCACCGCCTTGCGCCGCACCTTTCCGGTCGACGTGCGCGGAAGATCGGGCTCCGGCCACACCACCCAGCGGCGCATGCGCTGAAACTCCGCCAGGCGCGCATTGGCCTGCTCCATCGCCGACGCCGCCTGTTCTCCACTCCCGCGAAACGCGAGTACCGCGCAGGGCTCNNAGATCCTCGGGATGCAGGTTCAAGCCCGCCGCGGTCACGATGACCTCGCTCTTGCGACCCAGAAAGCGCAACTCGCCGGACGCCGCCTTCTCCGCCAGGTCGCCCGTAGCCAGCCATTCGTCGGATCGCGGCTGCAGCCCGCCGCCCGACCACGTTGCCCTGGAGATAGCCGCCCCGCGCACCAGCACCTCACCATCCGGCCCCAGCTTCACTTCGCGCCCCGCCAGCGGCTTGCCAAGGGTCCCCTGCGCCACGTGAAACGGGTGGTTCAACGTAATCAACGCGGTCGTTTCGGTCATTCCGTAGCCCTGCACCACCACCAGACCCACCGCGTTCCAGAACTTTTCAATCGAGCCCGCCAGCGCCCCGCCGCCCGAGATGATCGCCCAGAACTTCAGTCCCATCGCCCGGTGCACATCGCGGAACCGCCACCAGCGCAGCAAGAGGGGAACGCCGGTTGCTGCACCCTTTGGACCTGCCGCGCGCTCTTGAAGTCCCGGCAATGTCGATTCGATGTGCGTCTTCAGCAGCGCCAGCACGCGTGGCACGGCAGCCAGCACCGAGATGCGCTCCCGCCGTATCGTCGCAATCAGCCTTGGCGCAACCAGGCGGCTTTCAAAATGCAACTCGGCGCCGTATATGGGTGGTACCCATAGCCCCATGGTCTGCCCAAAGACATGGCTCAGCGGCAGCGTATGCAGAATCCGCAGCGGATGGATCAGAGGTTCGTATCGCAAGTAGGGCTGCGACGCCTTCTCGATTGGGCCAATGCTGGCCAGCACGTTTCCATGCGTCAGCACAATTCCTTTGGGGTCGCCCGTTGTGCCGGAGGTAAACAGGATCTGCAGCGGTGTTTCCGCNNTGGCTGAGCAGCACCGCATCGCCCACCACCAGCTTGGGTGTCACATCGGCAGCCACGCGTGCGGCAAACTCCGCCGTGCCGAAAGCGTCCAGCGGCACAACCAGCACCCCGCGCAGCATGCACCCGTGAAAAGCCGCAATCCATTCCGCGCTGTTTTCGGCCCACAGAAGCACGCGATCGCCCATGCCGATGCCGCGGCCCTCGAGCAACGCGGCAAAGCGCCCCGCCAGCCGCGCAATCTCCCCGTACGTGGTGACCCGGCGCCGGTTCCCCTGATACCGCACCACAGCGACCGCGCCATCGTAGCGCCGGAAGTCGTCGAGGAGTGTAGCCAAATGGTCTCGCATGGGCGCTCCCGGCAGGCTCCGGGACCTCACTTTCAGCGATTTAGATGCGCGACCCGTCGGCGTAGTCATTGTGAAAATACAATGGCATCGATTGCCTGGAGAGATTGGGCAGGTTGTGACACTTTCTGGAAGTGCCTGAGTTCCAGAAGTGCATCGACGATGATCGCAAACCAACCGGAATGCGAATGCTCTGCTCGAGGATCAGCTATTACGGTTAGGGTTATGGCTTTCGCTTCCTCTTCGCCAGCTTCCGCGCTATTCTAAGAAACATGCTGCCGCCGCCCATCCCTGAGGAAGCCGCCGACCCCTTCGCCTGCTTTCATCCGGTCACGACGGCATGGTTCCGCGCCGTCTTCGACGCGCCCACCGCTCCCCAGCGCATGGGCTGGCCGGTGATTGCACGCGGCGAGAGTGCGCTGATCCTGGCGCCCACCGGAACCGGCAAGACGCTTGCCGCCTTTCTCTGGTGTCTTGATCGCTTGATGCTGCAAGCCCCTCCTCCAGGCCAGAAAACAGGCTGCCGGATCGTTTACATCTCTCCGCTGAAAGCTCTCGCCGTGGATGTGGAGCGCAACCTCCGCTCGCCCCTGATCGGCATGGGCAACATGGCGCGGCGCATGGGCGTCGAATTTCGCGAGCCCACCATCAGTGTGCGCACCGGCGACACGCCGCAGCGCGAACGTGCCCGCTTTGCGCGTAATCCCGCCGAGATCCTGATCACCACCCCGGAGTCGCTCTACCTGCTGCTCACCTCGCAGGCCTCCGAAGCCCTGCGCACTGTGGACACGGTCATTATCGATGAGATTCACGCGCTGGTTCCCACCAAGCGAGGCGCTCACCTGGCGCTCTCGCTCGAACGGCTTGAAGCTCTGACGAAACGCCGCCTGCAGCGCATCGGACTCTCAGCGACGCAGCGTCCGCTCGAAGAGGTAGCCCGCTTTCTCGGCGGCGTCGAAAAACAGGGACTAGGGACTGAGGGACTAGGGACTAAAGACTCGGCTGCGGCCGAGACGGATTTAGAAAGTGATCTCAGAAATTTGAAGATTTGGGAACGGTCCCTGCATGCAGCCGATGCGGATGACCCCCTCACCGCAAGTCCCTTAGTCCCTNNGTCCCTAGTCCCTTAGTCCCTGGCTCGCCTGCAGGCGAGCTCCGCTACCGGCCAGTCACTATCTTGAACGCTAGTTCCATCAAGCAGTTAAAGCTAAAAATTGAAGTTCCAGTTGAAGATATGACACGCCTCGGCGAACAGGAGTATCTGCCCAGCGGTCCGGCTTCCCAGGCTCCCAAGCGGGTCTCCATCTGGAATGCAATTCATCCCCGCCTGCTCGAAATCATCCGCGAGCGCAACTCGACAATTCTTTTCGTCAACAGCCGCCAGGTTGCCGAGCGGCTGGCCGGAGCGCTCAATGAGCTGGCCGGCGAAGACATCGCCCGCGCCCATCACGGCTCGCTCGCCGCCCCGCAGCGCTCCATCATTGAGGAGCAGTTGAAGGCCGGCAAGATTCGCGCCCTTTGCGCCACCTCCACGCTGGAACTCGGCATCGACATGGGCGCCGTCGACCTCGTGATTCAGATTGAAGCACCACCCTCCGTGGCCAGCGGTATGCAGCGCATTGGCCGCGCCGGCCATCATGTGGATGCGGTCAGCGAAGGCATTCTCTTTCCCAAATATCGCGCCGACCTGGTTGCCTGCGCCGCCGTCACCCGCGCCATGCACGAGGGCCACATCGAGTCCACGCGCTTCCCGCGCAATCCGCTTGACGTTCTGGCGCAGCAGATTGTCGCGATCGTTGCGCACCCACCGTCGGCAGCAGCGCCTTCGCGCAAACCGAAGATCCTCAAGGCCACGCGCCGCGCAAAAAACCTTACTGCCGAATTGAAGTTCGACGAGTGGAACGCGGCTCAAAGCGAAACCGAAATTCCGAAACCGGAGGTCAGCGTCGACGCGCTCTTCGAACTGGTCCGCCACGCCGCTCCCTTCGGCGCACTCACCCGCGCAGCCTTTGAAGGCGTGCTCGATCTACTCAGCGGCCGCTATCCCTCTGACGAGTTTGCCGAGCTGCGCCCGCGCCTCACCTGGGACCGCATCCGCAATGTCGTCACAGCGCGTGATGGCGCCGCCCGCCTGGCCATTCTCAACGCCGGCACCATCCCCGACCGCGGCCTCTACGGCGTTTTTCTGGCGCACAGCGAGGGCAAATCCGTCCGCGTCGGCGAGCTGGACGAGGAGATGGTCTTCGAAAGCCATCCCGGAGAAACTTTCATTCTTGGCGCGTCAACCTGGCGCATCGTCGAAATCACCCATGATCGCGTGCTGGTGACGCCCGCTCCGGGCGAGCCCGGCAAAATGCCGTTCTGGAAGGGCGACGGCCCCGGCCGCCCGCTGGAGTTTGGCCGCCGCATCGGAGCGCTGGTGCGCGAGCTGCGCGCGTTGCCCAAGCCGGCTGCCTTGACGCGCCTCGTCGCTGAGCACGACCTCGATCCCGGCGCGGCCGAAAACCTGATGCAGTTTCTTGCCGATCAGGAAGCCGCCACCGGCTCCGTTCCCGACGATCGCACCGTGGTCATCGAGCGTTGCCGCGACGAGCTGGGAGACTGGCGCGTCTGCGTGCTCACGCCCTTCGGCAGCCGCATCCACATTCCCTGGGCCATGGCGGTCAGCGCGCGCATCCGCGCCGCCGGCGGTCCTGAAGTCGAGACGCTCTGGGGCGACGATGGCTTCGTGCTCCGTTTTCCTGACACCGATGCGCCTCCCGATCCCGATTGGTTTCTCGTCGAATCGGCCGAGGCCATGGCCCTTGTCCTTCGCCAGTTGGGCACGACGGCGCTCTTCGCAGGGCGTTTTCGTGAGGCCGCCGGCCGCGCGCTGCTGTTGCCGCGCCGCCGCGCCGATGCCCGCTCGCCGCTGTGGCAGTTGCGCAAGCGTTCCTACGATCTGCTCAGCGTTGCGTCGCGCTACCCGTCGTTCCCGTTGCTGCTTGAGGCCTATCGCGAGTGCCTGCGCGATGTATTCGACATGCAGGCGCTGATTGAAACCCTGCGTGCCATTGAGCAGCGCCAGCTCCGCGTCCACGTCGTTGAAACGCGCAAGCCCTCGCCCTTTGCGGCCTCGCTGCTGTTCAGTTATGTGGCGAATTTTCTCTACGACGGCGACGCGCCGCTGGCCGAACGTCGCGCCCAGGCCCTCACCATCGATCAGGACCAGTTGCGTGAATTGCTGGGTGAAGCCGACTTGCGCGAGTTGCTCGATGCCGACGCGATCGCCGAGATCGAAGAAATAGCCCAGTGCCTTCCCGAAAACTATCGCGCCCGTTCTGCGGATGGCATTCACGATCTTTGCCTGCGCCTGGGCGATTTGTCGAGAGCCGAAATCGCCCGCCGCATAGCCTCGCCTGATTTACTGGCGAGTGTAGATCGCCTGGTGCGGTCACGCCGTCTGCTCGAGCTGCGCATCGCCGGCGAGCGCCGTCTGATTGCCGCTGAAGATGCAGCGCGCTATCGCGATGGGCTGGGGATTCCGTTGCCGCCCGGCCTGGCCACTGCGCTGCTTGAGCCGATAGCGCATCCCGTGCTCGAACTGATTCGCCGCTATGCGCGTACGCATGGCCCATTCACAACGCGCGAAGCAACGGATCGATTTGCTCTGGATGCCGAAGCTGTCGAAACCGCGCTGCGCCATCTTGCGCACGAAGGCCGTGTGCTCGAAGGCGGATTTCGTCCCGGCGGCCTCCACCGCGAGTGGTGCGATGCGGAGATGCTGCGCCTGATTCGCCGCAAATCTCTCGCCAAGCTGCGCCGCGAAGTCGAGCCCGTCGAACAGCACACGCTGGCGCGTTTTCTCACCCACTGGCAGGGCCTGCTGTCGCCGCGTCGCAGCGGCCACGGCCATCTGGATGCCTTGCTCGATGCAATCGAAAGCTTGCAGGGCGCGCCGCTGCCCGCATCGTTGCTGGAGTCTCAAATTCTTCCGGCGCGTATTGCCGAGTTTGCGTCGGCCGGCCTCGATACGCTGATCGCGGCGGGCGAAGTGGCGTGGGCGGGCGTCGAGCCGATTGGCGAACGCGATGGGCGCATTGCATTGTTCCTCGCTGAAAAGTTGCCGCTTCTCATGCAGCAGCGGCCGATGATTGAACCCCTGACCGAGCGCGAAGGGAAACTGCTCTCCGTGCTTGAGTCCACCGGCGCAAGTTTCTTCGATGCGCTGCATCAGGCCGTGGGAGGCGGATTTCCCGGCGAGACCATCGATGCGCTCTGGAGCCTGGTCTGGCGCGGCCTCATCACCAATGACTCGCTGCATGCACTCCGCGCCTACATTGCCAAACCCGACAGCGCGCGCACACCCCGCCGCTTGCAAACGGGTGCGGTCTTTCGTTCGCGCAAAACCACGCCGCCAACCGCGCAGGGCCGCTGGTCGCTTCTGCCGATTCGTGCGCAAAAGGGAAGTGAGTGCTCAGGGCCATCCGCGACCGAGGCCAGCCACGCGCTGGCTTTGCAACTGCTCAATCGTTATGGCGTCCTGATGCGGGAATCGGTCGCCGCGGAAAATGTGCCCGGCGGTTTCAGCGCCGTTTACGATGTGCTCAAAGCTCTTGAAGAGAGTGGCCGCATTCGCCGCGGATACTTTGTAGCCGGCCTCGGTGCAACGCAGTTCGCTTTGCCCGCCGCCGTCGATCTGTTGCGCCAGTTGCGTACCGCGCCGCCCGGGGAGAAGCCTGAGTTTGTACAGTTGGCCTCGGCCGATCCGGCTAATCCTTATGGTTCAGTGTTGCGCTGGCCTGAGCTTCCCGTCGCCGAAGAAGACTCCGAATCCGCGCCGCGCCTGCTCACTCGAGCAGCCTATGCCGAAGTTATTCTGCGCAACGGGCAGCTCGTTGCGTGGCTCCGTCGCGCCAATCCAAACGTGCTCGTCTTTCTGCCTTCCGAAGAGCCGGAGCGATCACAAACCGCGTCGGGGCTTGCGCATTTTCTCTGCTCGCGCGGCCAGGAGCGCATGCGCGGCGGCAGCCATCAGGGCGTGCTTATCACCACCATCAACGGCCAGCCGGTCGCGGCGCACCCCATGGCGCGCTTCCTCATGGATGCGGGCTTTCATCCCGGCCCGTTGGGCATGCACCTGCGCCGCATTCTGTTACCGGTTGGGCAAAACCTCAACGAATCCCACCCCGGCGAGGTCCAATAATCCGTGCCTGAAGGCGACACCATCTTTCGCACCGCGCGCGCACTGGGCCGCGCATTGTCGGGCAAGCCCGTCATTGGATTTCGATCGACGTACCCGCTGCTCACGCGCTTCCACGATGACACGCCGCTCACCGGACAAACCGTCGAGCAGGTCGAGTCGCGCGGCAAGTGGCTGCTGATTCACTTTTCCGGCGGGGGAACCTTGGCTACTCATATGCTCATGAGCGGCAGTTGGCATATCTACCGGCCCGGTGAACGATGGCAGCAGCCGCGCATGAACATGCGCATCGTGCTTGAAAACAGCGACTACCTTGCAGTAGGCTTTCGCGTTCCGGTGGCGAAGATGTTGAGGCCCGGCGAACTCGCCCGCGCACTGCGCATTCCTGGGCCCGCCATCGACGTCCTGAGCGAGGATTTCAATGCCGCTGAAGTCGAGCGTCGCATGCTTGCGCATCCCGATGAGGAGGTTGCCGACGTCCTGCTGCACCAGGAAGTCATCGCCGGCGTCGGCAATGTTTTTAAATCAGAAATCTGCTTCGTGACCGGCATCAACCCGTTTTGCAAGGTCACTGCTCTCACTCAGAATCAGGCGCAGGAATCGATTGCAATTGCGCAAAAACTCGTTGCGGCCAATGTTCTTGAAGACTCAGGCGACTCGATTGTCACCTATGGCGGCCGCAAGCGCCGCACCACGCATGAGTCCGATCCAACTGCGAGTTTGTGGGTCTACGGACGCAATGGAGAGCCATGCCGCCGCTGCGGTGATCGGATTCGCCGGCGCATTCAGGGGCCGGATGCGCGCGTCACCTTCTGGTGCCCGCGCTGCCAGCCCATGCCCGACGGCACGATCGTCGATGGATAGAACTTAGTTGTTGGGCTTGCCCAGCCCAAAAATCTTCTGCAGGAAATTGCGCTTGTCTGGTGGATGGTCGCACGTATCGGTTGGCGCCGCACCGGGCAGGAATGCCGCCTCATAACCCTCAGGGCATGCCTCGTCGCTCAACAAGTTGCTGACCTTGTCGAGCTTCACCACCTCAATACTATCGACAGGCGCGAATTCGTGAGTATCTGAGTACTGCGGCAAGGCGACAGCGCGCTTCATGAACTCCGCCCAGATAGGCGCAGCTGCCAGCGCGCCGGCCAGCTTCACGTCGGTGTAATCGTCATTGCCCACCCACACCATGCAGATCAAATTGCTGGTGAAGCCGCCAAACCACGCATCGTGCGAGGTACCGGTTTTGCCAGCCGCGGGAGCCATGAAACCGCGCCTGCGAACTTCGTAGCCGTAACCGAAATTCATCACGCCTTCCATCAGGTTGGTGGTCAGGTAGGCTACGCGTGGGTCCAGCACCTGCTTTGATGTTGGCGTGAAGTCGGTGATGATGTCGCCCGACGGAGTGCGCACACTGGCAAGCATCCACGGGTCAAGGTGCAGGCCGTTGTTGGCGAAGATGGTGTAAGAGCCGGCCATGTCGAGCGGCGTAGCGTCATAGGAGCCGATCGCCACCGAGGGCGTTCCACGCGCGTTCTTGATGCCGGCGTCGCGACCTAGAGCGGCCACATTGTCAAAGCCCACCTCCGACGCCAATGCAATGGTCGCGTTGTTGAGCGAGTGCGCCAGTGCATAAATGGCTGTAACCTGACCGTGGTACTCATCCTTGTAATTACGCGGGGAATACTCTTGATCGCCGACTCCGTAAGTTGTCTGCTCGTCGTTGAGCATGGTCACTGCGGAGAACGGTTTGTCCTGGCCCGGCAGAATGGTGCCTGCAATCGTCGTGTTGTATGCCGCCGCATAGACAAACGGCTTGAAGACCGAGCCGGTGGGTCGCTTGGCCACAGCATGATTCAACTGTGAATTGCCGTAGTTCCGTCCTCCGACAAGGGCCAGTACCTGGCCTGTATGAGGATTCAGCGCGATCAGCGCCACCTGCGGGTAGAGAATGGTTTCGCCCGGCTTGCGATGCGGGTGCAACTTGTCAACCAGCGCGTCCACATTCTTCATGCCCACATCGACGGCTTCCGCGGCTGCACGCTGCAGATCGGGATCGAGAGAAGTGTAGATACGCAGGCCTTCGTGATTGAAGTCGCGATCGCCGAGCTTTTGCAGCAACTGTTCATGCACCAGGTCGACGAAGTAGGGCGCTTCGCTGGCGTCCACGCTGGCTGCGGTCAGATGCAGCGGCTCATCCTTGGCGCGCTCGGCCTGATCCTTGGTGATGGCGCCGGTCTCCACCATGGAGTCCAGCACCAGGTTACGCCGCTCAATGGTGCGGTCCGGATGGCGATAGGGATTGAAGTAGCTGGGCCGCTGAATAATTCCCGCGAGAAATGCACATTCGGCCAGATTGAGCTGGCGCACATCCTTGCCGAAGTAGGCCTCCGACGCCTCGCCGAATCCGTCAACAGAGAAGCTGCCCCGCTGTCCCATTGGAATCTGGTTGGCATACATCTCGAAGATCTGCTTTTTGTTGAAGCGATGTTCGAGTTGGAACGTGATGACGATCTCGATGATCTTGCGCTTGATGCGTTTTTCCGGCGTGAGAAAGAAGCCGCGCGCCAACTGCATCGTCAGTGTCGATCCGCCCTGCTGCTTCTGCCCCGAGGTCACGTCGCGGAATACTGCTTCCATCAGCCGCCAGTAGTTCACGCCATTGTGCTCAAAGAAGCGCCGGTCCTCGATAGCCAGCACCGCATTCACCAGGTTCTGGGGAATTTCATCGTAGGTGACCAGCCGCCGCTTGGTGCGATTCGCATCTTCGCTCAGGCCGGTGATCAACAGCGGCTCCAGCTCATAACTGGCCAGCGGCTGCCCATGATCGTCGGTGATCGATTCAACAACGCCCGCACTTACATTGATGGTAGCTCCGTCCTGGGCATGATAGGACTGCGGCCCGGGATGCACCGTGATCGCCTGCCCACCCTGCGAGTAAGTCCCGAGTTGCGATGTCTGCGAAGCGCCATCGGCAGTGTATCCAGCTTCGCGTAATTCATTGGCGATGAGCAGGACCGAGATTTTTTGCCCCGGGCGAACCTCTCGCGGTGCCGCGAAAATCTTGGCGGTATTCACAAAAAGCGGTTGCTTCAGCCGCTCATCCACAATGCTTTGATACTTGATGTAGTAATAGCCGCCGACGCCGAGCACGACCAAAGCGCCGGCTGCGAAGATCCCGAAGACTATGCGCAACGTCATCAATACCCACGGATGCCGTCCCGTAGCTCTCAGAATCCTGATCTTCAACGCCATCGCTGCTCCTTGTTGCTAGCTAATAGCTGCTTTTCACGAGCGATACAATATCTGTCAAGGCAACATCCACACTGGTCGAGGTCGCGCGAGTCACCAGTTCAACCACTCCGCCCGCTGCCTTCTTGCCCACGTTGATGCGGCAGGGAATTCCAACCAGATCGGCATCTTTGAATTTGACTCCGGCGCGCTCGTCCCTGTCATCCAGCAGCACGTCAAGGCCTGCTGCTTCCAACTCCGCTGCGAGCGATTCGCCGGTCGCGGCCAACGCTGCATCCGATGCGTTGGTTACCGTTACCACCACTGTAAACGGCGCAATCGAAGCCGGCAGCCAGAAACCATTCTTGTCATTCGACTGCTCAATCGCCGCTGTCAAAATGCGTTCGATGCCGATGCCGTAGCAGCCCATGATCGGTGTCACTTCCTTGCCGTTTGGATCAAGCACGCGCGCGCCCATTGATTTGGTGTACCTGTCGCCCAGCTTGAAGATGTGGCCAACCTCAACCGCCTTGCCCACCACAAGCGCACCTGTGCATGCGGCTCCATCGGGTCCGCCTTGTGGGCACGCTTCGCCTTCGTTCACGCTGCGAATCTCGGCGCTCAACGTCCATGTAAAATCGCGCCCCGGCACCACGTTGCGCAGATGATAGTCAAGCTTATTTGCACCCGCAACCAGATTCTTGCGGCCTTCGAGAGACTTGTCGACAACCACTGTGAGCCCGTCTTCAAGCGGTTTCTCGTTGTGCTTCAAACCCACAGGTCCAAGGAATCCAGCGGGGCCGTTGAAGAACTTCGCCAGTTCCTCAGCCTGCATGGTGCGCAGGTCAGCCGCGCCCACGGCGCCCAGCAGCTTGGTTTCGTTCACCTGGTGGTCGCCGCGCAGGAATGTCGCTACGCCGTGCCACGTGTCCGGCTTACCGCCCACACCGCGCTTCTGCGCCATATAGGCCACGCACTTGATGTCTGAGGCCGGAGAGATTTTGAAGAACTCAGCCACATCGCTGATAGCCGCGCAGCCCGGCGTGTAAACCAATTCGGGCGTGCCATCACCC
>PMWR01000565.1 GCA_003166055.1 Acidobacteriaceae bacterium | reverse complement strand
TGGTGAAGGAGAAGAAGTCGCTTGGCTTCCACAGCGATGGTGAAGACCAGATTAACGAAACTGTCGAAAAGAATGTCATGGCTGAGGTAAAGAAGGCATTCAATCCAGAATTTCTCAACCGCCTCGACGAGACCATCCTCTTCCAGTCGCTCACCGATGGCGACCTGATCCAGATTGTCGAGTTGCTGGTACAGAGCTTGAATGCAAACCTGGCGCAGAAGGCCATCACCATCTCCGTCACCGAGGATGCCAAGAAATGGATTCTCGAAAAGACGCTGGTTGACCGCAGCTACGGTGCACGCCCCTTGCGTCGCGCCCTGCAGCGCTACGTCGAAGATCCTCTGTCGGAAGCCCTGATCGCCGGCCAGATCACCGCGCGCCCAGCCTTCCTCGAGGTCTACCTCCAAAACAACCAACTCTTCTACCGCCCCGTCAGCGCAGATGAGGCCGTGTCCGACGAGAAACCCGCAGGCATTCTCCTCTTCAGCGCCTAACACTCACTGCGACACAAAGCAAAAGCCCCTTGGCGATTTGGCCCGGGGGCTTTTTGCATGTGGAAGTTCAAAAGCGGTAGCGCAGCGCCAGTTGCGCAAGGCGCGGCGGCATGGCGCTTACCGCCTGTCCAAATGTCGTCGACGAAATATTGCCTTCGACGCTGGCCGGCCCGAAGAACTGGGCGTGATTGAAGACGTTGAATGCCTCCGCGCGAAACTCGATCGAACTGCCATCCCGCAAATGCTGCATCTTTGTGATGGTAGCGTCCAGGTTCTCAAGCCCAGGGCCGGAGAAGAAACGGCGGCGCGCGTTGCCCATCGTTCCCAATGCCGGCAGCGTCAGTTGGCTGGCATCAAACACCGGCACGCTCCCGCGCGGATTGGTGTGGATCGACAGCGATTTCCCCGACCACGCCGGTGTGTCGACCCCGTTGTTGTTGATCCCGTTCGGAATCGTTCCCAGCAGCGACGTGTCGTTGTTGTTGAGCAGCGTCACCGGCAATCCCGAAGTGAACCGCGCGATGCCCGCAACCGCCCATCCGGACGCGATCCAGTTAAAACGATTCCCAGCCTTGAGAGCCGGCAAAGCGTATTGAAAACTGGTCACCAGGTTATGCCGCAGGTCAAACGAAGAGAGCCCTCGGCTCAGTGAGGGGTTGACGGGATTGACCGGCTCCGGCAGCCCAGTCGATTGATCGATGGACTTCGAAAACGTATAGCTGGCCAGCAAATCGAGCCCATGCATGTTGGTTTTCGCCGTCGCTTCGAGCGCGTTGTAGTTCGCGTTGGCGATGGTGCGCTGCAACTCGACGCTGCCGAAGGCGGGACTGAACTGCGTGCGCGCGGCCTGCTCGTTGAACGGCCCGCAAACCGCCGAGCCCAGCGCCAAACAGAGCGCCGGGTTGGCGGGATTGGCTTCTTCAAGCACCAGCAAATGATGCGTAGAGGTCCCGACATAGCTGAGCGAGACGAGCGCCGCGCCGTGGAATTGCCGCTCAATGCTGGCCATCCAATGCTGCGCATAGGGCGTCACGTCCGCTGGATCGACTGCGGGGATGCCAACCAGCGGCTCGAACTGCGCCCAAGTGACGCTGCTGTTGGGATTGGCCGTGGTGGCGCCGTAGGCGACCTTTTGGAGCGGGAAGCGATGCTGGAAGCCTTGGCCTGCGTCGGCGTCTGCGCCAGTAGCAGCTACGGTGAAAGGCGATGCAAACAGCGGCGGCGCCGCCGAAGTGTACGTGTACCCGTAGGGCGGATTCGCGCTCATGATCCCCGCCGACAATCCTTCATACGCCGTGTAGAACATCCCATAGCCCGCGCGAATGCTGGTCTGCCCCGGCCCTCCTGTGAGCGCATGCAGCCACGGTGTCATCGAAGTGGGCGACCACGCAATGCCTGCCCTCGGCGCAAAATCGTTGCGCGCCGCAGCCAGTGAACGCGGCACACCCGGATCGCCGGGGAAGACCAGCCCCTGCGGCGCGTCGGGAAAAACCTTCGACTGCTCGCCCTTCACCAGCGTCTGCAGTTGGTTGAATTTCTCCAGCCACGGCCGGATGCGATCCCACCGCACGCCGTAGTTCACCGTCAACTCGCTCGACACCTTCCAGCTATCCTGCGCAAACGCCGCTGCGTACAGATTGCGGTTATAGAAACTGCTCGCCTGCCCCTGTGTATAGCTCGAAGTAACTCCCAGCAAAAAGTCTGCGAGGTCGACCCCGGTCTCCGAGCCATTAAAGGAAAAGCTCCCGTTGAAAACCACGTCAGGATGCGTATTGATCTGGTTCGCGTGCATCTCTCCGCCAAATTTGAGGCCGTGATTGCCGAGGATGCGCGAGAACGCGTCGCTCACTTCGTAGATGTTTTCCGCCTGCACCAGGGCCGTCGTATTCACGCCCATGGTGAAGTCGTTAAAGGCCACATTGGCGATGCCTTCCGTCGAGGGCTGCAGCGGCACAATCCCGGTGAATCCCTGCGACACCAGCGAAGGGCCGACGCCGCCTTTCGGCTGGCCTACGGCGTTCGCGTTGCGCATGGAACTCATGTGGAATTCGTTCAGCGTCGCATCGCCAAACGTGATCGCATGGCCAAGGCTCATGAGTTGCGCCAGCCCGTTCGAGGTCGCACTGAATCCCGGAACGCTCGCTCCGCCTGTGCCCGTTGGATAAGGATTGAGCAGCGAATAGCCATCGATGAAGTAATAGGCGGTGAGTGTGCCTTTGTGATGCACCCAGTCAGCGCGCAGTGCGCCTTTGTTGTCCTGAAGGGTTTCGGCCTGGAGTGCTGTCGCGAAAACTCCGGTCCCGGCGTTCTGCTGTGGAATCGACGCAAGCAAATACTTTGCCGGCGCGGACCACGCCGATTGCGGAATCTGGCTGTTGGGGAAGACTGGAGATCTGCCCTCGTTGCAGCCATTCGACTGAGGCGAATACGGATCGTTCGCTGCAATGCTGGCCCCAAGCTCCTGCGACAAAAGCCAAGCAATATAAGGTCCGCTCACGCATCCGGTGAGGGAGTTTTGAGTGAAGTCGCCGCTCCGTTCGGCCTGCGACGGCACCGCGATGTTCCCGGTATCGATTCCTTCCGTGAGCCGGGTACCCTGGTAGTCGGCAAACAGCGTCAGGTTCTTGCGAAAGGGCGCACCGCCGAGCGTGCCGCCGAATTGGTTCTGCCGGTACGCTGCCCTGTCCTGCGAAAAGTAATTGCGCGCGTCCAGCGCCGTGTTGCGCAGAAACTCAAACGCCGACCCATGCCACTGCGCCGTGCCCGCCTTGGTCGTTACAAGTACCTGCCCGCCGCTTGAATTGCCATACTCGGCGTCAAAGTTCGACGTCAGCACGCGGAAGCTGTCGATCGCGTCCAGATTCGGCACGATCGACGTGCCCATGTTCACGTCTTCCTCCACATCGCTCCCGTTCACCCGGAAGCCGTTCGACGCCTCGCGCTCCCCGCTGATCGAGAGATTCCCGGGGTTGGCATCGCCCGAGGGCGGCGTCGATGCCACGCCCGTCATAACCACCGCGCCCGGCTGAGCCGTGTTCATCGGCACAATCCCCGGCTGCACCGCCATCAGGTCGGTAAAGCTGCGGCCGTTCAGCGGAACGCTCTCAATCTTCTTCGATTCAAGAGTCTCGCCAAGCTGCGTACTGGTTGTCTCCGCGGCAAGCGCGTCCGCGGTCACTTCCACGGTCTGGGCGGTGGCGGCGACTTGAAGTGTGAGGTCCAGACTGGCGATCGGCTGCGCTTCGGTGAGCTCGGCCGTTGCACTGAGGGGCGCAAACCCCTCGGCGGCAATCTCTACCAGGTAGCGGCCGGGCGCACCGACCTGGAAGCGAAACTCGCCAAAATCGTTGGTTGTCGATTCGATGGCAGGTTCGGGGCCCGGACCGTGAACTACAACGTGCGCATGAGGAATCCGGCCTCCACTGGCGTCGTGGACGGTGCCGGCGATGGTGTAATCCGGGTTCGCCAGGATGGGCGCGCAAAAGTAGCCCAAAAGCGGTAGCAAGAGAACAGTGAGGAAGAGATGTTTCAAAACAAGACTCCAAGTTCAAGAAAGATGGGTCAGAACCGGCCTATTCGGGGTTACCGCGAGCCCTCGAAGGTGCGCCGCATATATCCGACCGATTTAGTCCTTATTCAATATACGACCAAATTGGTCCTTTATCCGGTGACCTAAATCACACGAGTCGCACAATGTGGTGAAGCGGAAGGACTGAGTTAAACTCGTCCTAGAATTACGAAGCAAGGATTGAGCAGTTTGCGTGGGGTTCGCTCAATAACCGGCGAGCTCATTTGCCGGTCCAATACGCGAGACTACCAACTACGGATTGCATTTGCGGAGGTCAGGTACGTGGCGCCGATTCTTCTCTGGCTGATCATGGTTCTCTGCCTCCTGATCTCTCTAGTCAAATACCTCATGGGGCTCATTCTCAGAGTCTCCTTCCCCGGCACGCAGGTCCGCAAGGATTACACTTATCAGCCGCCAGTCAGCGTCCTTATGCCCTGCTTCAACGAGGGCCGCACCGTCTATCAAACCATTGAAAGCATCAGCAAAAGCAATTACCCCAACGGCAGTTTCGAAGTTATTGCCCAGGACGACTGCTCGGTCGACGACAGTTATCAATGGATCCTGAAAGCGCAGCGCGATTTCACCAACATTCCCATTCGCGCCGGCCGCAACCAATTCAACTGCGGCAAAGCACGCACCGTCTGTAATGCTCTCGAACATTCCACCGCCGAAGTAATTATCTCTATCGATTCCGACTGCATCTTCCACCCCGATGCAATCCGCGAATTGACAGCCTGCTTTGCCGAGCCGCGCATGGGCTCCGTCGGCGGCCGTGTCGGCGTCAGCAATCCCAACGACGGCGTCATCACGGCCATCCAGACTCTCGTCTATTACGCTGCATTCGAGCTCTACAAAATCCCTGAAAACTGGACTCGCAGCGTCTGCTGCATCAGCGGATGCCTTTTCGCGATTCGACGCGAACTGCTGCTTGAAATCGAGCCGGCCATCCGCGCCCGTCACTGGTTCGGTATCCCCGTCAACCAGGGCGAAGACCGCTTCCTCACGCATCAAACGCTGCTGCGCGGCTACGGCACATACATCAACACTGACGCGCTCTGCTGGACGACCGTACCCAATACGCTTTCGGTCCTTTTCAAACAGCAGCTTCGCTGGCGCCGCAGCATCGTGCGCGATTTTTTCTACACGCTCAGGACCCTGCCGCAGCATGTATGGAAACTGCATCCCAACACGGTCTTCACCCTGGTCCTCACGCCCCTCGGCGCAATTGTTGCGCTCCTTGTGGTCGTAACCATGCTCACCTCCGATCCCCTCGCCTGGTTCGGTCCCGCACCGCTGGTCATCTATCTCGGCATCGCCGCCGTGCTCAGTTGGGCGATCAAGAAATTCAGCGCCAGAGAAACGCTCCAGCATCCGCTGGCCTTTGGCGCCTACATCGCATGGTCCATCGCCAGCTCGCTGTTCATCACGCCCCTCGCGCTCTGCACCATGGATTCCGCGGACTGGGGCACGCGCACCAAGGAACAACTCGAGGAGGTACCCGTTGTCAACACCGGCAGTTGAACCCTCAGCCCCCGCACCCAGGGCCCGTCCACCCCGGCAATCGCTGGCCCACAAGACGGTCATCACCGTTTACCGGGTCTTCGCCATCGCGGTGTTGTATGCGGTGCTGGTCGGCGTCTTCAGCTATGCATTTGTGATGGGCTTCTACGCCCTCAACCACACCTGGGTCGCGCCCATCATCCTCTCCGCATACGATGAAAAGAGCCTCGACTTCATGCAGAAGCTGGTCATCAGCCGCCAATCGATCGAGGATCTCAAGGTCGATGTAACTCGCCAGCAAAGCACCATTGCGGAGATGAACAAGCAGCGCGCCGCGCTTGTCGCTCTCGACCCCGAGTTACAAACAGCCATCGCCCGCGAGCGCGCGCATGACAGCGTTACCGGCCCCCAGTTAGCCGCACTTGATGTGGAGAAGCAGGCCGACAACGCCAAGACCAAAGCCATCGTTGCCCAGATCCATCAGCTTGAGTCGCGCATCAACAGCGACCTTGCCGCCGGCCTCATCACCAAGGGTGACGCCGCAACGCAGTTGGCCGCACTCAACCAGGCAGAGGACGCCTACACCGACAGCAAAATCGCCGATGTTCTGCTTTCAGATAATGTTCTCGACAAGACAACCGTCGGCACCAAGGCCCTCGATGTGCTCGAAAAGCAGGCCGAGTTGCGCTCGGAGATTGCGCAATTGGACATAACATTCAGCGTCGCCGAAAAACAGTTGCAGGAAGACAACCGCCAGATCGATCGCCTCCATGACGCTATCAATACCGCCAAGCAGAGCCCGTATTACCTCAACGCCAGCGGCAACCAGCGCCTCTACTTCGCCTTCGTCCCCTACGACAATCAGGCCGACGCAAAGTTCGGCGCGCCCATCTACGACTGCTATCTCAACATGGTTCTCTGCCGCAAAGTCGGAACGGTGAAGCAGGTATTCCTCGGCGAAGAAGTTATCAGCCATCCCATCTTCAAGACCCAGGTGCGCGGTCTCACCATCCTCATGGATCTGTCCCACCCCGAATCCGCAAAATCACAGACCGTATTTCTCGGCCGCAAACCGCTTTTCTTCTAGTCAGTAACTCTCATGGAGTCGAAGTATGTCACGGCATAACTCGTATGTTGCCCTCGTGTTGCTTTTATCCATCCTCTCCGTCTGCGCCACGGCTCAATCCGTCCAGACCGACCAGCAGGCCTACTGCGCCTATCTCACCGAACAGGCCAAAGCACAGACCGATTTCCTGCGTACGCCGACGGCTCTCGGTTCATTCACGCAGCCTGACACCGGGCTGCCCCAGCAACTGGTGGCCGGAGCGCAGTTGAGCCTTTCCAATTTGAAAAAGGCCGGCATCACGCTCGATGTCGCCCGCAAGAACTGCGAGCTCTACAAAACCTCCACCAGCGTCATGCAGCTTCTTCAATTTGCGTTGCCCAGCATGGAGAAGGACGCGCTCCATCATCGTCTCGACCTCATTTCCCAGGCCACAAAGTCTCTTGACGAGATCGGCGATCAAACCGCAAGAATGGTCGAAGCGCAGAATATGACCCGGCCCATGTTGTGGGAGCTCAAGACCAACCGCATCAAGCTGGACGCCGATAGGGCAGACACGCAATCGAAGATCGCAGCCCTCTATATTCCGCCACTCACCAGTCAGCCGCTCAAGCAGCAGGTTGCCGCCAAGCAGGCCGCCGACGTTGAAGATCAAAAGTCGCTGGCCAACCTGACCCGCCAGAACAACTGGGATGTCGCCCTGACCGTCGGCACCCATCAGCAGGTCAATCCTGTATCTCAGGGCCCTCAACCCTACGGCGAAGTCACCGTGAGTTACAACCTTGCCGGCCGCGCCATCGATAAGCACCTCGACCGCTCCGTCACTGCCTACGGCGATTGGAAAAAAGTGCAGGAAGGCGACGTCGAGCGCGGCATGCAGGAGCTTCGCCAGCAAGTAACCGAGCAGATTCGAGCCCAGCAGGACCGGCTTAAGTCTCTTCAACAGGAAAGCAGCGAGGTCGATAAGAACCTCAAGCTGGTCGCCGGCGCAGACACTTCCGCCGCGCTCGACTTCCGCAACCAGCTAACTTCCACACAGATTCTCCTAGGCGTGGAGTCAGGCGACGCCACGTATCGCATCGAGCAGTTACAGAAGTTTATCAACGCAAATTTCTGAGGAGTTATGCCGATCAGCAAGTTATATCGGCGAGTCGGAAAACCTCTTCCTCAATCGAATACCACCAGGCCATTCCGATCCGGGCAGTCAATCAGTAGTACAGCCGTATGTTTCATGGTTCTTTCAGATTAATCCATCGGCGTATTTCAAGGGCGGCGGGGAAACCTTAGCACCAGCGCGGCAGGATTGCTGCCTTCCCTCAAAGAAAAACGCCGGGGAAAAAAACGCCGGGACGAATTCTGTCCCGGCGAAGCGCGTGCAACGCCCAAGAACTCTTCAACCTGAACTCTTCAACCAGGCCGGCCCCACTCAGGCCGCTGTATCTCCGCGTGCCATCTGCGGCGCGCTTAACTGCTTACGCAGGTTGCCGGCCAGGTCCGCCACCACGCGCAGCTTTTCCGCAATGGGCGACGCCGTTTCACTCTCCGAAAGCGCCAGTTGCGAGTGCAGCAGAAGCCCTGCGATTGTAGTCTTCAAATCCATCTCGATGGCCGCGGCCGCCGCCCTGCGCGCCAGGGTCTGCTCCCGCTCCCGGCGATGCAACGCGGCACGAATCTCCCTGGTCAGCCGCGCCGCGCCGGAGAGCGCAAAATTAATCTGAAGCGGAATTGCCAGGCCGGCGTGCTCCCATATCGCTTCGGCAGCGGCAGGATCGCACTCGGCCATGGTTTCATCCACCACGATTGCGGCAAACTCCTTGCGGCGCAGCGCGGCCAGTGCGGCCTTACGCCCTTCGGCCACTTCCACTTTCATCTCCAGTTGTGCGCCCACCGCGGCGGCGCAGTTCCGGGCGCCCTCAACTCCGGTCACAATCAGAATGTTCATTCCCAAGTTCATGCCCAGCTCCTTGCTCGCTCCGGTGAATATGCGGCTCACTCTTGTGTGTCCAGCTTGTCTTCCTGGTCGGCGCAGGTACCATTTCCAGCGGAATCATGGCTCTTCCTGTACCGGCCCCAGGGTGCAGTTTCCTTGCGGCTTATTCTTCCTGAAATGGGTCGGCGATCCCATACTCTTTCAGCTTGCGGTAGAGAGTCGTCTTACCGATGCCCAACAGCTTCGCGGCCTGCAGTTTGTCGCCCTTCAGCACGCGTATGGCTCCCAGAATCGCGTCGCGTTCCAGATCGGCCAGCGTTTTCACTTCCGGCGTTTCGCTGTTCGGTTCCGCCCCGCTCACCGCCCCGGCAGTTCGCCGTGCATCCAAACCCTGCTGTTGCAACTGTGTTGGCAGGTCGCCCAGGTGCAGGACCGGCCCTGAAGAAAGCGCGCAGGCTCGCTCCACCGAATTTTCCAGATCCCTCACGTTCCCCGGCCAGTCGTGCCGCATCATAGTGCGCAATGCTTCGTCACTCAGCGTGAACTTGGTCCCGTGCTCGCGGCTGATGCGATCCAGAAAGTGCGCCGCCAGCAGCGGAATGTCTTCGCGCCGGTCGCGCAGCGAGGGTAGTCGCAGATTCACTACGTTCAGCCGGTAAAACAGGTCCTTACGAAAGGTGCCCTTCTCGACCATCTCCGCAAGGTTGCGGTTGGTGGCCGCCACAATGCGCGCTCGTATGGGCACCCTGTGCGTGGCTCCCACCGGCCGCACTTCCTTTTCCTGTAACGCACGCAGCAGTTTGGCCTGCAAGTCCAGTGAAAGCTCGCCAATCTCGTCCAGAAACACTGTGCCTCCCTCGGCCGAAACCAGCAAACCCTCCTTGGCGTGGTTGGCTCCGGTGAAGGCGCCCTTCACGTAGCCGAACAGCTCGCTTTCGATCAGCGTCGGCACCAGCGATCCACAGTCCACCGGCAAAAACGGCTTCTGTGAATTGGGCCCGTAGGCGTGAATGGTCCGCGCCACCAGTTCCTTGCCCGTTCCGCTCTCGCCCAGCACCAGCACCGGGTGCGAACTCTGTGCCACCTTTGAAAGAATGCGGTAAAGCTTCTCCATCTCCACCGAGCGGCCAATCATGGCGCCCAGCCCCTGCGAAAGCCGCAGCCGTTCCCTCAACTGGCGGGAAGCAGTGTCGGTGGTCAGGTTCGCCGCCGCCCGGTCCAGCACCGTGGAGAGCTCATCCATCGCGAACGGCTTGGTCAGGTAGTCCTGGGCGCCGCAGCGCATCGCCTCCACAGCCGCATTCACCGAGCCCGAGGCGGTCATGGCGATTACCGAGGTTTGCGGATAAAGCAGCTTCACCTCGGCCACCAACTCCAACCCCTGGCTGTTTCCGGGAGGCAGGTTCACCAGCAGGATGTCGGCCGCCCGTCCACGCAGTAAGCTGCGCGCCTGGCCCATGTCGCCGGTGCTTTCCACCGCGTAGCCCATGCTGGCCGCAATCTCCGCGCATGCTGAGCGCATGGCCGGATCCGCATCCACCACCAGCAGGTGCAGCCGTGCCGCCGGCTCCGCAACTTGCGGGATATATTCCATGCTCCTCGAGAATTGAACTGTTGCCAGCATTGTATTCGCCTCACCTTATCATTGGTCGATCGAATTTCCAGACAGTGTTCCCCGGATTGCGTTTCAGCCCGTATTCAGCGGCTGCGGACCGGCAGCTCGATTTCGAAGCGCGCTCCTGCCGGAACGCGGTTCGCGGCATGAATCCGGCCGCCCGCCGCCTCCACAATCGACCGGCTGATCGACAGCCCCAGTCCGCGATGGGCCGAAGCCCAGCCAGGAATGGCGGACTGCCCGGCCGATCGCGTGCTGTAGCCAGATTCGAAGATCTCCTCGAGCGCCTTGGCGGGGATGCCGGTCCCGCTGTCGTCCACGGTCAGGACCACCCACGGAACTGCTTGCTCGCCTGCGTGAAATTCATGCAGACCGAGCATGATTTGTCCCCCCGTCGGCATCGCCTCCGCGGCGTTTTTAACCAGGTTCACCAGCACCCTGATCAGGTTCTCTCCAGACATCCTCACCGGCAGCGCTCCGCCTTCGCAGTGGAGGGTCAACGCGATCGAAGGGCCTGCCAGCGCGTCCAGCAGATTCTTGTTGGCCGCCAGCTCGGTGGCCATATTCTCAATCGGCAGGGACGGTAGCAATTCCCAAACCTTGGAATGTCCCAATCCGGATCGTTCCGATTCGCTCCGTTCCGTCCCGAGACGCTCAGGTCGCTTACCGTTCGCATCGAATGACGGCCACTTTCCCGTTGCGCCAGCGATTCCGTCCGCGAACGTTCCTTCCGGAGCCTCGTGCGCGTCCAATGCCACCAGCTTTTCCACCAGCCGGCGGCTGGCAGTGGCCACCAGCCTCAACTCGTCTCCATAATGGTGGAACGGAGCCGCCAGCACCCCAGGTTCCTCCAGCAAATCGCAGTAAAGTCCCAGCGCCGTCACCATGTTTCTGGCGTCATGCGCCACCTCCGCAAGGCTCTCGCCTTGCCCTTGCAGCGCCGCCAGCGTCTCCACTACCGCTTCTACCCGCCTGCGCTCTGCGCCACCCTGTCTCGCCGTCCGCTCCACCTGCTGCATGGCCTGCTCCCCTTCCCAATGCAATCCCTGATCCCTATTCCCTATTCCCTGTTCCGTGTTCCCTGTCGCCTGCTCTATTACACGTACAGTGCCAAACTAGAACGTCTCCTCTAAGTTCCTGATAAGGGAACACCTTACTGTCCAATTCCCGTACACTCGCGCCCCGCCCATTCCGGCCAATCCGTCCCGAAACGGAACTCCCTTCTTCGTCTGATCGGATCTAAATAATTTGTTTTCAATTGTTTATCTGGTCATTCCCGTTTCGGATTGATAAAGCGCCGGCTTCCCGTTCTGAAACTGGACCCTCCCATCCCAACCATTCCCCGCCGCCGCCCCCGCTCCCGTACAATCGCCCTATGCACGCCCTCGTCTTTCGTCCCGGCGGCAGGACTCCTGCCCAGCTTCGCCCGCTTACCCTCACTCCCGGCTTTGTCCAGACCGCCGAAGGCTCGGTGCTGGTCTCCTTCGGCAACACCCGCGTGCTCACCAACGCCACCATCGAGCAGGGCGTGCCCGGCTGGCTGCGCAACTCCGGCCGCGGCTGGGTCACCGCTGAATACGCCATGCTGCCGCGCTCCACCGTCACCCGCACTCCGCGCGAAAGCGAAAAAGGCAAAATCGGCGGTCGAACTCACGAGATTCAGCGCCTCATCGGCCGGAGCCTCCGCTCGGTCGTGGACATGCAGGCCCTGGGCGAACGCACCGTCATCCTCGACTGCGATGTTCTTCAGGCCGACGGCGGCACGCGCACNNCCGTTGCCCTGGCCCTGGCGCTCAATGCGCTGGTCGCTGCCGGAACGCTGAAGAAGTCGCCGCTCAAACAACTCGTCGCCGCCACCTCGGTCGGCATCGTCGGAGGCAACGAACTGCTCGACCTCTGCTACGAAGAGGATTCAGGGGCCGAGGTCGATATGAATGTCGTGATGACCGAGGATGGCGGCCTNNGGTAGAACCGCTTCCGGATCGAACTTATCTTTCCACCACCGGCAGCTCGATCCGGCTCGCCAAATGCTTTGTGTAATAAATCCGCTGCGTCGCCTTTTTGTAGTCGCCCGGCTTGGCCCAGAAGATGTTCTGCACAAACGTCTGCGGGTTGCGGTCGTAGAGCGGGAACCAGCTCGACTGCACCTGCACCATGATCTTGTGCCCCGGCAGAAACACGTGGTCCGCCGGCGGCAGCGCAAAGCGATACGTCAGCGGCTTGCCCGGTTCAATCTCTTTGGGAGTTGCAAAGCTCTCGCGATAGCGACCGCGAAATATATCCATCCCGACTGCCAGTTCGTATCCACCCATCTCCGGGTGGTCGGCCACCTCATCCGGATACACATCGATCAGCTTCACCACCCAATCGGAATCGGTTCCGCTGGTTGAAGCTACGAGGTTCGCAATCGGTTGTCCGGCGATATGCACGGGCGCCGTAAGAACATCGCTGGTATAGGTCAGCACATCGGTCCGGCCCGATGCCTCGCGCTGATCGTCAACAAGCCACTGCGGCCAGGTCAGCGGCAGGTCGTATCCCACCGGCTGGCTGGGCCGCGCCCGATATGGCACTGGCTTGGCGGGATCGGAAATGTATTCGTCATACTCTGAACCCTCTCCGTCGGACGTATCCGACCAATCGGATGGTGGCGTGAATCCCAACTTCATGCCGGGCTTAAGATACAGCGCCTTCGTCGCCGTCGCTTCCGGCCACGCCTTCAGTTTTTCCCACCGATTCGCGCCCGTCTCATACGCCGTCACCGTCGCAACATCTCCCTGCGGCGCGTCGTCCTTCAGATAGCGATCGAGAAACGGCCGCAGCACATTCTGCCTGAACCACGTTCCCGTATCGCTGCCGAACCGAATCGACCCCAGCGAAGCAGCATCCTCAATCTCCTGCCCGTGATGCCACGGCCCCAGCACCATGAACACCTTGTCGTTGTTGGTGTCCAGCGGCTTGATCGCCTTGTAAACCGCATTCGCGCCGTAGATGTCCTCCTGGTCCCACAAACTGTGCACCAGCAGAATCGGCACCTTGATCCCTTCCGCCTTGAAGTCCTCCGCGAGCACCTTGTCCACTGCCTGGTCGCTCCAGAACGCGTCATAACTGGGGTGCTCCAGAATCTTCTTCCAGAAGCCCACCTGCTCCAGCCCATGCTGCTTGCCCAGATCGCCCGCCGAGCCCGCCGAAAGGTACTCGTCGTAATCGTCGAAGTGCGACACGGTCCACTTGGAGTCGTTCGAGCGCGTGGCCTCCTGCTCCCAGATGTAGGGCATATTCTGCTCGCGAAAGGCGCCGTTGTGAAACCAGTCGTCGCCCATCCACCCGTCCACCATGGGGTTCATGGGCACCGACACCTTCAGCGCGGGGTGCGGATGCACCAGCGCCATCAGCGGCAGGAAACCGTCGTAGCTGATGCCCAGAATGCCCACCTTCCCATTGGTCTCGGGAATGTTCTTGATCAGCCAGTCGATGCTGTCGTAGGTGTCCGTCGCTTCGTCCACCGGCGTCGGATTCTGCGGCCCGTGAATCGGGCGGTTCATCACGTTGTCGCCCTCAGAGCCGTACTTGCCGCGAATGTCCTGAATCACGCGAATGTAGCCGCCCTCCACAATCACGTCCGTAGCGTTGTCATATCCATACAGAGTCCGCCCCAGGTGCGCGCTGGCCGCGTGGCTGGTCAGCTCATCGGCGCTGTAAGGCGTGCGCGTCAGCAGGATGGGCGCGCGCTTGGCGCCCTTGGGCACCAGGACCACCGTATGCAGCTTCACGCCGTCGCGCATCGGGATCATCGCCTCGAGCCGCTCGTAGTCGAAGTTCGGCGTGGCGGGCGTCAGCTTGGCCGGCGTCTCACTGGGATAGTTGGGATACTGCGGCTTCGGTGCGCCGCTCTGGGCAACAACGCAGGCACTGAGCGTGAGAGACACGCTCACAACAAACACAGCTCGATCGATGAGCATCAGGCAGACCTCGTATGGGTGGGAACTTTCGATTGCAAACGATTGTAAGCGAACGAAGCCCAGGCGGGAATTGTCCGCCGACCATACGACCGGGGCAAGTAGTTTCAGCGCTCACCAAGCACTTCGAGTGCCACGGTTGGCCTTATCGATTCGTGATGGGAGCAGCGGAGAAATCCCGGCTCAGGCCAAGCTTCATAGCTGCATCGTCCAGTTCGGCCTGAGTAAAGAAAAACCGATGCTTTGGGTTGGAGTTGGGGTAGAACCGGATGACGATCTCAGGCTTTTCGACCGAGTCATTCTTGCCGTCGTGAAATGGATATCCGAGATCCTGCAATAAGTGAAGCGATCCTTCGTCGCCGCTGGGATTGCCTGTATCTCCGACGATAGCGAACACGCCCTTGCGCGTGCGCTTCGAATAGACAGACACGAAGTCACCCACCCTGACGCCGCGCCGCCGGGCAACGTTGCCGCGAACGACGTAATTGATATTGCGTGCGTCGACGTAGCGTCGTGGATCGGTTTCATTTTGATTCTCAATATCGGTAAAGGCGGTCTGAGAAATGTAATAGCCCGGGAAGGGATCTTTTGGGCCTTGCGGAATTGGGCGACCGTGTTCGTCAATCAAATAACCGACGATTTCCTTGTTCGCGCGATTGAGGTAATGCGCATTCTGGAGGATGTCGAGTGTCTCCATGCCAGGCGGACCGTAGGCGTTAGGAGCTCCGTCTACATCGACATCCATGCGGTGCGTCAGTCTTTCGAAGGAAGGATATTGCTTACCGTTCTGTGCAAGCGAGGCGACAGTCGCGCTTAGACAGAGAGCCAAAGCGACGGTCAGGGTAGGATTCACGTTTCGCCACTTCTGCAATTCGGCTATCTCCTGACACCGCATGACGAAGCCGGATCCCGCGACTCTGACTCAGGCGCTGGGATCCGGTTTTAGCGTTCATCGCCATCGTCATACTTGGTTCGCAGGATGTTCTCGCCGCATGATCAACGCTGCGGCTGACCGCCCGCGTTCCACTGCGGGCGGAAGTCGCTGCTGGCCAGCCAACGCACCGGCTCAATCAGCGATTGTATGGCCCGCGTCATAAACGCGAGATCGAGGTGATCCATATCGTCGTCAGGTTGATGATAGGTCGGCGGCGTTCCCCATCCCGCCGCGGTATGCGCTACCACCCCCTGCAATGCCAGCGCGTAGTTGTCGCTGCGCTCAAAGAAGTGCTGCTCGGGATACGGGTCGGGCCCCACCAGCGCGCCGTGTTCCTTGAGCGCCGGGCCAAGGTTCGACCGTTCCCAGCCAGTGAGCAACAGCACTCCGGGCGGCATCTTGGGGTCCTGGTTGCCGATCATCTCGAACTCCAGGTTGGCCACTAG
>PMWR01000436.1 GCA_003166055.1 Acidobacteriaceae bacterium | reverse complement strand
CGTCAAGTAAATACCCCTATTTTCAATTGAGGAGAGAGTTTGTTGGCTTCTTAGCCGAGGGATAGCGCCGGCCCGCATTGCGGTGGTTTCATTTACTAGGGCGTCTGCCTCCGATTTGCTCCAACGCATTCAATCATATTGTTCGCAGCAGAATCAAAACGGAGGAAATGACGTTCGAGTGAGCACGCTCCACTCGCTTGCACTGCGATTGTTGCGGGCTGCTGGTCTCCTTCAATACCCGGCAAATCCGCTCGTCCTAGACGACTTCGAATTGGAAAAAGTCTTTGATGCGGAATTCAGGCAGGGACAACAAATGAGAAAAGAAAGAAGCGAGGAGATCAGACGCGAGCATGAAGCGTTTTGGAGCACGGGACAGTGGGCGCCCCCCAACTATATCCCGCCGACCCCTCCCATAAGCGCCCAAGAGAGAGCCGCGTTCATCGCGTTTTACGGCCCTCGGAGCCAGGCCTACTCCTGTGTACTTCCCGGCGAAATGGTGCGCCAGTGCCTCAGCCAAATCATGGCCGGGAACCTGGACCCGGTAGGCTTGATCCACCTTGAGCAACTCATCGTCGACGAATATCAAGACCTCAATCCGATCGACATAAAGTTTGTTGACGAAATGATAGCGCGACACGCCGTAGCTTTCGTTGCCGGCGATGACGATCAAAGCATTTATTCGTTCAGATTTGCTTCACCGGGAGGAATCCAGACCTTTACCGAAAAATACGCAGCAGCTTCACACACACTCACGGATTGCTTCAGATGTACCCCTGCGGTCGTTTCCGTAGCTAATGCGCTCATTGCAACATATCCATCACAGAATAGAATTCCAAAGGCTCTCCAGTCCTTATACGAGGCCGCCGTTCCGCGACTGGCAGGAACCGTTCACCGCTGGCGCTTCTCAACTGCGAACGCGGAGAGTGCAGCTGTCGCATCATCATGCCGCGCTCTGATCGACGCAGGGCTCGGTCCTGGGGATATTCTGATTCTGCTAAGTAATTCGAAGAAGTTACTGCCCTCGCTTCGTGATGCGTTTGACGCAGCCAGTTTAGCGTTCGAACCCCCTAAATCCGAGGGTTTCAGCGATACTGACGCCGGTCGTCTAGTGCTGGCGATATTTAGAATTGTTTGCGATGCTGATGACTACGTCGCCCATCGTTTGGTGCTTGGGTTGCCCAATGGAGTTGGTGTAGGTACTTGCAATGGCATTGCGGAGGCTGTTATCGCCAATTGCTTGAACTATAAGGAGATTTTCTACAACCTTCTACTTCCAAACGTCTTCCAGGCCCGGGAAATGACGGCACTGAATCGGGCCAGGGCAGTTTGCGGACAAATCATCGGCTGGCAATCAACAGACACTCTTAATCGACGTGGGGTTGAAATCTCACAGATAATTTCGAACGCCTTTACTGTGACCGAGGCAAATGCATGGGATGCCTATGCATCCGACCTGCCGCAAGACATAAACATTGTGGAACTTCGCGATTGGCTCTGGACTGATACCGATGAACAGCGGGCGACGGTTTTAGCTTCTGTGTACACAAGGCTAAATCAGCCCATCCCGACGACCGCAACCGTTCCGCCTCGGGTCCGGATTATGACCATGCACGGGGTTAAAGGTCTATCGGCAAGGGTTGTATTCGTACCAGGACTCGAAGACGATATCCTCCCTGGGCCTTGGAGGAAACCGTATCCCGGCCTCGTATTAGAAGCGGCTCGCTTGCTTTACGTTTCTATTACTAGAGCAAGAGCCGCTTGCATCGCTAGCTACAGCGGACGCAGGATGATTCATGGTCAATCTCTCAGCATGGCCGCATCGCGCTTTACGACATCTCTTGGTGGGCCATTCATTTCGCGTAATGGTGGCTTAGTTCCGAATGAAGTACAAGGGATCATGAACGATGTTGCGCAGCTGTAATGTGTAGCCTGGGTAGTGCGAGGAACGTGCAGAATACCGTAGGTCCAACAAGTTTAACTGAGTGTAGCCAGGCTAGGCTGGATTAGTCCTCGCAAACGCCGATTGCGCCAGAATGGATTCTGGATTTACGCGAAATCGCCTTCCCACTCAGGGAGCGGCCAAGGAGGTTGTCGTGGATGAGACCCCAGTTTTTCGAGTTGCGGTCAGGTGATGGGCCATTTAGAGGTGACATGCACCCAAGACTCCGATGCAAGGAGTACTGGAAATGGGTTCAATGAAGCCGTCAGGGGCATTTAGGCCAGACGATCGGGCCATTCTTCTCGGGAAAGGCCAGTTCCTTGGACTTCAAGCCATCTCCAATCCACTCAAGCATTTCCTCGGTTGTCGCTGAGATTAGCACCGGTTGGCATCCGATGCCATCGAGCTGCTTGATGCGCTCTTCCGTCTCTACAACGCCGAGAACGTGGTCAGCCCACGACGGCTCGGCGGGCAACCCAAGAAAGCTCACGAGCGTAGCCCAGGCTTGATCGCGCTGATAACCTAGCAGAATCGTCCGCCCGACACCTCCGTTCGTGTACAGTTGCTCTGAGACGGCAACCAAGTGCCTGACGGGATGCTTCCGATCCGGCAGGCTCACGGCTCCTTTGTAGCAAGAGGCGTGCTCGCCGAGAGAGACCTCCTTCACTTCACCGTCCGGGAAGGTCAGCGTAAACGTGGCTTTCTCGTGAACCGCCGCGGTGATCGCGCCNNCGAAGACGCTGATGAGGTGCGCCAGTTCGTCTTCCCCCACATAGCGGTCAACCCGCAACCTGATTCTGGTTGACGTCTTCTCGGTCATGCGCGTGTACTCAAGCAACCCGAGCCTCAGGTGCGCATTCTGCATCGTCCTCTCCTTCCTGCTTCGCCGGCGTCTCAGTCAGCTTCAAGGTTCTGCCGTCGGCATAGACCAATCGCAGTTCGTTCGCCCAGCGCTCCCGGTGATGGATGATTTGTTCATCGCCGTCCTCCTCGACAAATGTGGTCACATGCTTGACCGACCTCCATCGTGCTATGTGCCGGTCATCGCCCTGGCCGAAGACGCCATTCAGCAGGCCCGCCGTACACAAGAGGCCGACATGGCCTCCATGCAGCGGCGTGATCGGTCGGCCGGCGGCCACGTCCTCGTGCGGCATCAGAAACGGCATAGTCTGCTTCCATGCACTCGACAGCGGAAGCAAGTCTTCCAGAAGGTCATACGGTAGCCCGCGGTAGCTCAGCGAGGCCTCACTTGTCGGGGGAACTGGATATGGTTCGCACGCTCCCGGCGCCAACTCCGGCAACGCCTGAAAGCTGCCATATGGGCTAATGCGCTGAAGCTGCCGCCTCCCTTCCTCGACGGCCACGCCGCGCACATTGTGGCGCACTCCAAGTACGGCAATCTGCCGAAAGCGGACCGATTCTTCGTCAGTCATGCGAAAGATATTCAGCCTGGCGAAGTGCGAGCTGAGCACCCCGGCACACTCGTGCAGGCGCTCAAACGGGATGATCAACACCAGCACCCCCTCCATCACCAGCCATCGGAAAGTGTGCTCCAGAAATAGCCGCTCCATGCGGCTGTTTCCAACCGAGCCGATTTCGGAGTCGTAGGGCGGATTCAGGTACAAGAGCGAGAATGATTCAGGCTTGGCAAGGGCGTCAAACGTATTTCCCTGGATCGTCTCAATCCCCTTGGCGCTTGCGGCCAGTGCTCGCTCGGCATCGAGTTCCACTCCATAGCGGCGCACATCCGCACCTTCGGTGATTAGATTGAGAGCCACGCCTAGGCCCACGCAAGGATCGACCACCGATGCCAGTCCTGTGAACATGAGAAGCTCGCGAAGTTTGGTGCCTTCGGTCTCCGGGAGTGGGTAGAATCCCATCTTCAAACGCGCGACATTACGCGCCATGGTTCCTCCTTTGGCGATGAACTCTGGGTTGTGAGTCAGGTCGTGTATTCTTCGGGCGGAGGTGCTTTGCGCATCATTCAAGCGGTGGGCTGCGGTGAAAGGTGCTTCCAAGGCGAATATGAACGCCACTGTTGAGCCTCTGCCAAAGGCAAAGAAGAAGGCCGCAAAGGCAGTTTGATTGCGTTCAGCGCGGAATACAATCGATTCCGCAATCGGATACAGCGTTCTGCCGCGACGAAGTCCCGTGAGGGAACCAGCAT
The DNA here is from genome assembly GCA_003166055.1 of Acidobacteriaceae bacterium. The sequence goes on along the minus strand of PMWR01000436.1, from coordinate 2,877 downwards.
CATCCTCGCCAGACGCGTGTGGGAGTGTCGATTAACCAGAAACTGCATGGTGGACGATCTCATTCTCAGAGCAGCGGCGAGATCCTGAAAACGTGCGCAATGGCGACATTACGGTACCGATCCGACTCCGAAGCGAATTTCAGAGGGTGGCGTAACATAGACGCATACCGGGCGGCTTACATTTGTGCGCCACGTAAGGTGAGAGGGTGGCTTTTCTCCTCAGGCCATTTCCTCAAGCTCCAATACGGGGGGATCCGGGAGGGCCAAGGCGTGTCAATTCAAATTGAATCATGGGAAAAAGCCGCTCCGGCAGACTTGCTCCCGGCAATGAATCATCTGCGAGATTCATTCGATTCGGCCCATTTCAATTTCGGCTGGACAACCACTCAGCTATGCTACTGGCGGCTTCATGACGGCACACTAAGACTCGGTACAAGGGATATCCAGCCGTATGTCGATACACTCCAGGCGCTGAAGGCGCGAGTCGGTCCGGAGGCGACTCAGCGCTTTGTCAAATTACTCTCCAAGGAGACTCCCCCTGCGATTTTCAAGGCCTTCTACGACCTGTATATGGACGGGCTGAAATTCCAACTCAACTTGATTTTCAACGGCTTGCTCCAGATAGGATTGGCAAATCGAAGTCGGATTCTTCAGGATCCCGTTGAATGGGCTAGGTCGCTCTCTGAAGATCTCGTCAGTTACTGCAGGCACCGCATTCCGCTTTGGATAAAGGGCGTCTGCGATGAACAGCCATGGGATCCAAACGAAACGACGGAGGAACAGATCTTTTGGCGTAAGTGGCAGGCGCCAAGTTTTCTTATCATGGAGCCATCGCGATTTGGGGTTTATGATCCGGGGCGCGCTTGGGAAAGAAATGATCAGGAGACTTCCGGAAAGTGGCTCGACGCGTTCAGCGACGATTACGTCCTGATCCTTGGCATCGAGTTAAAGAACGCGGCCGGGACGGCCGCTCTCAAACAGGCAATGACGCCGATCATTGAAGAGAAACCAAAGGAGACGCAGGTGAATCAGACCTTCAATGTTCATGGACCCAATGCAAGGGTCAACATCGACAGCACTGACAATTCGACGAACATAGTAAACCAAGGCATCCCCTTTTCAGAACTTCGAAAAGCAATTGAATCGGGCGTTGCGGACGGCGTCGAACGGGCGACGATCCTTGAAAGGCTTGCTGACCTTCAGATGGCGACCGATAGAGAATCAGGGTCAAAGAGATACCAGACATTAATCGCTTCCGCGCACCATCATATGGCCCTCATCGGACCGTACCTGCCTGCGCTGGGGCATTGGGTGCATAACTTGGCGGCTTCACTGACATGAACTCAGCGACTCTAGCACAGGGCCAAAGGCTTCTCTGCGCATTACGGGGACTTGCAGGCGATGCGCCCCAGACTCGCCGCTTCAAACCAGCCGAGTGGTTTGGAACCACGAAGGAACTCGGCTTCACCGATTCGCAGAGAAATGAGGCAGTCACCTCCCTCCGCACTTCTGGGTTTATCTCCTTCACTCCAGAATCGACTGAGATCATTGCACTCACATCATCAGGGATTGCGAAAGGAGACGAATTTCTGTTGCGCCAAAAGAATCCAGATGTACAAGCTCAGATGCCAGAGACACCGGATGAGATACGCGCAGAGTTGGACTATTGGGAAGTACATTTGCACGATGGTGCTCCAGGCTCAATTTGGTGGGAACAGGTTCAAGCGCGAATAGACGGTCTCAGACATCGCGAGAACCGGTTTCTGACTCCTCCGATCTCGATTACAAACAACGCCATTGGCCCAAACTCACGGAACAACGCAAACAGTGTAGACCAATCCTCGAACTCGGCCTCCGAGATAGACACAGCAAAGGTACAATCAGCAAGTCGGCATTCAGAGGCGCGGCGGTTTCTGGCACCAGAGCTACAGCGCACGATTGATCGAGTGCTCTACATCCACGGTAGGGCAGTCGCTAATTTCCTCTCCCACTCGGCGAATACGACCGTAAAGCCAACTGATCTAAAACAGGACTTCATTCCTCATTGGCCAAGCCTCTACCCCAATGCACCGCAAATTCGGGATCTTGCAGACGAAGATGCAGCAGCTTTGAGTGCCTATTATGATTCCCTCCATTCGTTGAACGACGAAGTTAACGACTGGTGGGGACGCGAAGGTCAGTCGCCTGTGAACCTTTTCAACGTATTTCTGCATAAGGCATCGAAGTGTTTGCGGCTTGCCCTGATCTGCGTCGAAAAGTTCAATCTGGAACTGCTGATTCCTCCACTTTACGAATCGTGGGGCACAATCTCGTACCGAATCAATCAGGCCCTCAAGTCTGAAGAACAAGTTCGCAACGCTCATCTAGCGAGGTTTGAGGCCAAAGCCGGGAGGTGAAACCTCATTTGTATCAGCTTTCAGTTCCCGAGCAACTCAAAACCAGTGCTGTGCCTGAAAGGCCAGCGGATCGGTCCCGGAAAACGCCCCAGTATCCAGGATTGAGGTGGTATCCGGAGTTTCGCTTGATGGGAAGTTGATTGCCATATAAGGACATCGTCTTCGTGTGCCTATCCTCCGGCAAGAAACGCGCGGGCGGCGCTGAGAACTGCGGGCGCCACTGCATCAATATCATTCTCACGCATCAGGCGTAGCGGTACTCGATCTCCCAGTTCAGGATTAACGCCCGTCAACCAAGCCTGCACCACGGCGGGCGAATCGTGTTCGCTCAAGGTGCGCGCCACCTGGAAGGCAAACCGCAGCCGCGTCTCCGCATCGCCGTAGATCTCGCCTCCGGCGATCCAGCGATCGACGGCGCGCGAGTCCTTGACGCCGCCAATATACGCGGTCAGTTTCCTCCCGACAATCTCAACCAGTTTCT
>PMWR01000452.1 GCA_003166055.1 Acidobacteriaceae bacterium | reverse complement strand
CGCGACGTGGGCACGCTGGACGCGTATTACGACGCCAACATGGACCTGTGCTCGGTTTCGCCGACGTTCAACCTGTATGACAAGAGCTGGCCGATGCGGACGCGGGTTCGGCAGTATCCGCCGGCGAAGTTTGTGTTCGGCGAGCCGGGACGCACCGGGTCGGCCATCAACTCGGTGATCACGGCCGGCGTGATTATTTCAGGCGCCAACGTGGCCAACTCGGTGGTGAGCCAGGATGTTCGCGTGAATTCCTACTCGGACGTGGACGCGAGCATCATTTTCTCGCACGTGAATATCGGCCGGCATTGCCGCATCCGGCGGGCGATCATCGATCGCGATGTGCATATTCCCGAGGGAACGGTGATCGGGTACGACCCGGTGGAGGACAAGCGGCGGTATTTTGTGACGCCGTCGGGGCTGACGATTGTGACGCGCGACGCTTCGCTGTTTGAGAATCCGGTGGATCCGGAGTTCCTTCAGCGGTACTGAAAGAGCCGTTGTCAGTTTTCAGTTGTAAGTTGTCAGTTGTCAGTTTTCGGTTGTCAGTTGTCGAGAATATCGGCCTTGGGGTGCGCGATGCCTTTCAAAAACTGCCCCCATCTGAGTGCAAATCGGCGGTTTTGCGACTTTGGCCTACCTGTAACTTGTTTGTTTTCTTCAGCTAAAAATTGGCGAAAGGGTTAAGTGCTTTGTTTTCATAGAAACTGGTAGGGGGGGTAGGGGGGTCTGGCATTTTTTAGGGTACGGACGGGCCCCATCCCTGAGGGAATCGAACCGGATTGCCGGCTTTGTCTGACTCATATTTCAATTGTGCGCCAATTGGTTGTAATTATCGGCAAAACCTCTGCGGTGGGGCGGACGCGGCCTGCTGATGGAATGTTTTCGACCTCCTGACCCCCGGTAGACGCTTTTGGGGTTCATTTTCGAGAACTTGAGCGCCGTCCGACTAATTCCTGCTATAAGACTTCAGCTCCTCCGCGCCGATCTCCGCAGAGGGGACGAGGCGATAATGCTTCTCCTCGACTATGACAACTCTCTCGTCTTCGACCGCTAGCTCAAACATGGCGATCTTCTTGCTTTTCTTGTCGTCCATGTCGATGAATTGTGCGGAAACCGAGCGGCATTGCAATGCCGGAAATTTCTCAGCACAACAGGCCAAATCCTGTTTCGTCTGAACCACGGCAAGCTGATCCTTTCCGCCTTTTGCCTGCACTGGAATCACGAATTGGGCTCCCCGTCGGTCGAGAGCAACATACACCTCGTCGATCTCGATCTGGCCGATGCTCTTAACTGTGGTTCGCATGTGGTTCTGAAGCGAATAGGCCGTTACACCAAGGAAAATATCGATGAGGCGGTTGTATCTAACCTTGGCCAGCAGCGCCTGCTCGTCATTGAGCGCATAGGTGCCGATGATCTCCGGCGTCGCATCTGGAATCTTGATCACCTTCAAAGCTGGATTGGGCAGGATTCTATTGATTGGAACGAGGCTAAACCTGTATCGAGCTCGCCCAACCCCATCGATGATCCACTCCATTCCTTCGGGCTGAGTCTCCAGGATCTTCTTGGGCAGCGGACTCCGATACCTCTGCGAGTACAGGACGTCGCTTAGATTCTTTGGAAGCTTGATATCCAGGATGACGGCAGCGCGTTCAAGGTCTTCGCGTTTAAAGTCTACTGCGGCGGATCCCTTCTTGAACGCCCCGAAATCCTTGTCGAAGAAGATATGCTCCAGGAGCTGCCTATATCGGTTCTCCTTTTCCTCAGGCAATTGTTCCCTCCAATCGATGCATGGATCATAATGCATGTCAGTGGTTTCTCGTTCCTTCAGTTCGTCCCCACGCCATGGTGGATAATCGTTCAGCCGAAAGCCGTAGTGCGCTGATGTCCCGCATCCGCGGGAAAGACACAGCGCCGGAATTGCTCGTACGCCGACTTCTCCATGCGCTCGGATATCGGTTTCGGCTCCACCGTCGCGACCTGCCGGGGACCCCGGACATTGTTTTCCCATCGCGGCAAAAGGCAATCTTCGTAAACGGCTGCTTCTGGCATGCGCATGGGTGTCGCTTCGGACGTCCGCCGAAATCCCGTCCCGAGTTTTGGATACCGAAGCTGGAGAGAAACCGGTCAAAGGATGTGCGGAACAGAAGGGCCCTGCGCAGCTCGGGGTGGGGAGTGCTCACCGTCTGGCAGTGTCAAGCAAGGTCCCGAGGTTGGCTTGAGGCGAAGATGATTTCCTTTCTGGGACCGCCTGGAAAAAATCCGATCGACAACAGGCCCTCAACCAGATAAGCTGAGAACTAGGAACAGGAGCACGCAGATGCCACGGCCAATTGGAATTGATTTATTTGCGGGTGCTGGAGGCCTCGGGTTGGGCTTTGAGCAAGCGGGCTTTGACGTTGTGGCCGCAGTTGAAATCGATCCGATCCACTGCGCTGTCCATGCCTACAATTTTCCTCGCTGCGCGATGTTGCCGCAGTCGGTCAACGAATTGACCGGCGCCGAAATCAGAGAACGGGCCGGGATTGGCCGCCAACATGTGGATGTTGTGTTTGGAGGAGCGCCCTGCCAGGGATTCTCAATGATGGGTCACAGAGTGCTCGACGATCCCCGCAACAGCCTGGTTAGGGAATTCGTGCGCATCGTAAACGAGCTGAAGCCTTCCTATTTTGTTTTCGAAAATGTAAAAGGTTTGACGGTCGGTGACCACAGAATTCTGCTAGAGGAATTCATAGAGGAATTCACGCACTTAGGATATCGAATACGGCTCCCTTGGAAGGTTCTGGACGCAGCGGAATTCGGTGTCCCTCAACACCGTGAGCGCGTGATCTTGATGGGGGCAAGAAAGGGTCTCCGATTGCCTGAATATCCGGCAGCAATGTTTCGGCCGGCCGACTCCAAAAAACGAGACCTTCTGCCTTTGGGGCCGTCGTGCCAAGACGCTCTGGGGGATCTTCCAGACGCTGAACAGCTCGAAGAGCTCATCCAAGTCGACGAAGCGCGAACTCTTGAATGGGGGCATCCCAGCAGGTATGCGAGGGAAATGCGCTGTGTCGGGGACGGTTCCTGGCACTATGGCTATATGCGTGAATGGGACCGGTTGTTGCTCACATCGAGCTTGCGAACGGAGCATACGCCAATTTCAAGACGTCGTTTCGAGGGGACGCAGCCCGGCCAGGTAGAGCCAATTTCTCGCTTTTACAAGCTTTCGCCAGGGGGACTTAGCAACACGCTGAGGGCGGGAACCGACTCATCTCGGGGGGCCTTTACTAGCCCACGTCCAATCCATTACGACTATCCGCGTTGCGTAACCGTCCGGGAGATGGCCCGATTACACGGATTCCCCGACTGGTTTCGTTTTCACCAAACAAAGTGGCACGGTGCGAGACAGATTGGCAACGCGGTTCCCCCACCACTTGCACGGGCCATTGCGCTACAGATCACGAAGGCTCTCGGACACGGGGCAAGACGTCCGGAGCGCCCCATCCCACTCGGGGACCCGAGACTATTACGGCTGGAAATGTCCGAAGCTGCCGCTTATTTCGGTGTTCCTGTTGCAATTGCAAGACGAGACCGGAAGAGCGGTTCGAAAAAGAGGAAACAACACGAGATCGAAGCAGAGCGTACGATGGTTCTCCCGTTTGAAGGTCCTCAACCGCTTGGTTTCTAGGGACGAGCTATGGGAAGCCGAACCCATTTGCGGCTGGTTTCCCCAGGATTGGAATCTTGTCCTTTCAATGCTAGGTTCGTGCTGCTGGTTTCAGCCTACTTGCCCTTCTTAATCCCTTGATTACTTGCCTTTGTAGTCCCGGAAAAGCTCGGGGAACTGGGCCTTTAACGCCTCGATTTTGGGGCGGTCGCAGACGAGGATGTAGGGGTTGTTGGGATTCAAGTCGGCGTAATGCTGGTGGTACGACTCGGCGTCATAGAAGCCTTTGAGCGGCGTGACCTCGGTGACGATTTTAGCGGGGAAGACGTGGGCGGCATCGAGCTGGGCGATGTAGGCCTGTGCGATGCGGCGCTGCTCGTCGCTGGAATAGAAGATCGCCGAGCGGTAGGAGGCGCCGACGTCGGGGCCCTGGCGGTTGAGCTGAGTGGGATCGTGGGCGACGGAGAAGAAGATGCGGAGGAGCTGGCCGTAGGTGATCTTCGAGGGATCGTAGACCACCTTGACGGATTCGGCGTGGCCGGTGGTTTCGGTGCTGACCTGGTCGTAGGCGGCGGTGGAGGCCGAGCCGCCGGAGTAGCCAACCGTGGTGGAGAGTACGCCTTTTACACGCTCGAAGACAGACTGCGTGCCCCAGAAACAGCCGCCGGCGAAGACCGCGGTGGCTTTGCCGGGCGATGAGGCCAGTGGAGCATCGACCGTGGCGGCGGGGATGGGGGTTCTTGTAGCGGCGCGGCAGCCGGCTGCGAGAGTGGCGGCGAGGGTGAGGGTGAGGAGAGCGTTGCGCAGGATGGGCATGGAAGCTCCGGGGCCGTGTGGCTGGTGGCCAGCATACGTGGGATGCTTGAGACAGAGGACAGGTTACAAATTGCAGGTGACAGATGGCGGGTTACGGATGACAAGTTGCAGATTACGGTTTGCACCAATGCTTGTGCAGGTTTGTGGAAGATGTTGAAACAGTTGGTTGGCTGTTGATGGGGCCGGGAACTAACTGTTGAATTCCCGCGTATTAGCAAATTATGCAATGCGTGGGNNTCGCCAGCCAGGCCATCGTGGCGTACTCTGGAGGGTCCCAGGGCGGACGGTATGAAGCCGCCGGCCAGGACCCAAGCCCAGGGTGGAATGGCAGGTCCGCCCGCCGTCCGCCGGGAGCGCGTGGAGGGAAACCCGCTGGAGATCGACTGGTCTCAAACCGTACGCCTCTGCATGAACGGAGATTCCGGTGCATGGGCCGAGCTCGTCCGCACCCACCACAGGCGTGTGTATGGGCTTTGCTACCGGTTTACGGGCAACCCGGCGGACGCCGAGGACCTGACCCAGGACGTATTTCTCAAAATCTATTCNNTCTTCATTGGATGATGGGTGGGAAACGACCGAGGAGCTGCGGCCGATCGATAGGCTGACCGCGAGCGGGCCTTCGCCGCACGAGTCGGCGGCACAGAAAGAGCTTGCAAAAATGGTGCAGAACGCACTGGCGCGCGTTTCAGTGGAGTTGCGGGAAGCCGTGATCCTGAGAGACCTGCAAGACATGGATTACAAAGAGATAGCCCAGGTGCTGAGCATCCCCGAAGGGACGGTAAAGTCCCGCATCAGCAGAGGCCGCGCGGAACTGGCGAGGCTCCTGGAACGTAATAAACGGGAGGT
>PMWR01000594.1 GCA_003166055.1 Acidobacteriaceae bacterium | reverse complement strand
ATCTTCGCCAACGGCTACTGGGGCCATCCGGCCTACAAGCTGCCGCCTGAAGTCAACCTGATCGCCGTCGCTCACTACCTGGACGCTTTGGAATGGCAGAAGGAAATCTGCAAGATTCACACCGTCTTCGGCGGCAAGAACCCGCATCCGAACTACCTCGTCGGCGGCGTTCCCTGCTCCATCAACATGAATGAAGTGGCCGCCATCAACTCCGAGCGGCTCAACCTGGTCTCCCGCCTAATCGGCCAGGCCACTGAATTCATCAACGAAGTCTACATCCCCGATGTGCTCACCGTGGCCTCGTTCTACAAGGACTGGGCACAGTATGGCGGCGGACTTTCGAACTACCTCAGCTACGGCGAATTCCCCACCCAGGGATACGCGAGGACTGACACTTTCAAGTATCCGCGCGGCGTGGTGCTCAATCGCGACCTCAGCACCGTTCATCCCGTCAACCCGCGCGACTCTCAGGAGATCAAGGAATACATCGCGCACTCCTGGTACACCTACAGTGGCGGAAACAACGAAGGCCTACAGCCTTGGGCAGGCGAAACCAACATCAAATACACGGGCCCCAAACCTCCCTTCGAAACACTCGAAGGCTCCGAGAAGTATTCGTTCCTTAAGACACCGCGCTGGAAGGAGCAGGCCATGGAAGTGGGTCCGCTCGCGCGCCTGATCGTTTCCTTTGCGGCAGGCCGCACCGACGTGAAAGAAGTTGTCACGGCAACGCTCGGCAAGCTCAACGTGCCGGTGGGCGCGCTCTTCTCCACTCTCGGCCGCGTCGCTGCCCGCGCCCTCGACGCCGACCTGGCCATGATCTGGCTCAAAGAGTACTTCGACCAGTTGATGGAACGGGTGAAGATCAACGAAGTCTCCACCTTCAACGGCGAGTTCTGGGAACCGAAGAGCTGGCCCAAGGATGCCGAAGGCGTTGGGCTCACTGAGGCTCCGCGCGGCGCCCTGGCGCACTACATCAAGATTCACGACGGCGCCATCTCAAACTATCAGTTGGTTGTGCCCACCACTTGGAACGGTTCGCCGCGCGATGCCAAGCAGCAACGCTCGTCCTTTGAGCAAGCGCTGATCGGCACCCCGGTGGCAAAAATCGACGAGCCCGTCGAGATTCTGCGCACCATCCACTCCTTTGACCCGTGCCTTGCCTGCGCCGTGCATCTCTACGATCCGCAGGGTCGGCACCTCCACCAGGTTTCCTTCGAGTGATGCTATGAGTTCGACAGTCGTTGTCAGAGGTCCTCAAAAGCCGGCGCCCAAGCCGGTAGAGTATCGGCGGATCTACGTGTGGGAACTGCCGGTGCGCGTCTACCATTGGATCAACGCGGTCGCTCTCGTGGCTCTGCTCGTCACCGGCTACCTGATCGGCGCCCCATCCAGCCCGTTCTACGCGGCTGAGGCTTACCAGCAGTACTGGTTCGGCTGGGTCCGTTTCATCCACTTCGTGGCCGCATTCGTTTATGTATTCAACTTCCTGGCCCGCCTCTACTGGGGCTTCGTCGGCAACAAGTACGCCAGGTGGAGTGCCTTCTTCCCGCTGAAACGCGCACAGCAGCAGGAGATCGTTGACGTCATCAAGGCCGACGTTCTCGAAACCAAGCTGCACGGGCCCATCTCCACGGGACACAACGCGCTGGCCGGTGTAATTTACTTCGGTACCTTCCTGGCGTTCGTATTCCAGACCATCACCGGCTTCGCGCTCTACTCCAGCATGAGCAATTCGTGGCTTCCACGCATGTTCACCTGGATCGTTCCGCTGATGGGCGGCGAGTTCGGTGTACGTTTCTGGCACCATACGTTCTTGTGGTTCTTTGTCACGTTCGTCATCATTCACATTTACCTTGCCTTCTACCACGACTACATCGAGGGCCGCGGCACTGTATCTTCGATCATCGGCGGATGGAAGTTCGAGCGGGAGAAGCGTGACAAATAGCGATCACAAAACGCTGGTTCTGGGCCTCGGCAACGTCCTCATGGGCGATGAAGGCATCGGCGTCGAAGTCGTCAGGGCCCTTGAACAGCGCGGCGTCCCCGACGGCGTTGAATGCCTCGATGGCGGCACCGGCGGCTTTACGCTGCTTGAGCCGCTTGAAAACGCTGACCGAATCATCCTCATCGACGCGGCGGCGGACGAAAATCCTGTGGGAACAGTCACCCGCACCACGCCGCGTTTTTCGCGCGACTACCCGCCCACCCTTACCGCCCACGACATTGGCATGAAAGATCTGCTCGACATGTTCTACATCCAGGGCGGGCAACACGAGATCATCCTCTACGCCATCACTATTGACCCAAAGCAGCCCATCCGCATGAGCCTGTCGGCAGAAGGAAAAGCCGCCGCGCAAGTGGCCGTCTATCAGATCCTGTCCGAGCTCCGGGCCACCGCTGCATCCGAACTGCTGGCGCACGCAACCGCCTGAATTAACAGCTACACTCAACGAAGGTCTGCCCGCAGTGAGCCTCGTTCGCGACTGAAGTCTGAGCGAGAATCGTGCTATCGTTTAAGTGCATGGCAACAACATTGCAAATCCCGCTGCACGACTACCTCGGCACAATTTATCGGCCGGACCGTGAGTACGTGGACGGAGAAATCAGGGAGCGCAACGTGGGCAAGTACGAGCACGCCCGAATTCAAGCATTGTTGGCACGCTGGTTTGGGAACCATGAGCAGGAGTGGGGCGCACAGGTCGTTACCGAACAGCGCGTCCGCGTGTCCCCGACGCGTATTCGGATTCCGGATGTGACCCTGCTTCCACTCAATACCCAGCCAGACGTAATCGTCGATCCGCCTCTGCTCATCATTGAAATCCTGTCCCCCGATGACACCTACTCCGACACCCAGGAGCGCGCCCAGGACTACCGCACAATGGGTGTCGAAACCGTCTGGATCATCGATCCGAAGACGCGCACTGGCCGCACGTGCTCAGGCCAGGAGTGGGTCGAATCTTCGCGTTTGGAAGCGAAGGGGACTCCGATGTACGTCAACCTGCCCGATATATTCAGTCAGCTGAAATCTGTCTGAGCCCTTCAAGACCGCCGCCTTTTTTCAGTCTCATAGTGCCTTGAGAAGACCATTGCATTTGCAATTCCATCAATCCACCGCTATCATCTCTCTATGCAAGACCGCCTCTGTTGTCGCCTCTGTCCCTCGCTTCGCGAGCACAGGTGACCTCGGTCTGAACATCGGTAAGTAAACCAAGGTTTCTCGAGATGCCCGCGACGCAGCCCCTGCTGCCGCGGGCTTTCTGTTTCTGCCCCCAAAGGAAAAAAATGACACAAGCCACTGAAGTAAAAGAGACAAAGGCCCAGCGCGCCGAGCGCCTCAAGCGCCAGAAGAATCCCTGGCAAGCCTTCGACGAGGTGCGCACCTTTGCGCGCGAAGGCCGCTCCAGCGTTGTCCCCGAGTGGGCCTCCATGTACTTCAAGTGGTGGGGCATCTACACCCAGGGCGATGGCGCAGGCGTCACCGGCGGCAAGGGCGGAGAAGGCCTTGTCTCCGACTACTTCATGATGCGCATCGGCATCCCCAACGGCATCCTGTCCTCAACTCAGCTTCGCGTCATCGGCGGCCTCACCCGCAAATACGCCCGCAACCTCGCCGACATCACCGTCCGCCAGAACATCCAGCTTCACTGGCTCACCATTGAATCGCTTCCCGAGATCGTCGACGCGCTTACCGCCATCGGTCTCTCGCCCAAAGGCGCATGCGGCGACGTGGTGCGAAACGTNNGAGTTCTACAACCTCCCGCGCAAATTCAAAATCTCCATCACCGGCTGCCCCTCCTGGTGCTCCTACCCCGAGATCAACGACATCGGCCTTACCCCGGTAAAGCACAACGGCCAGGTCGGCTTCTCCCTGCGCGTCGGCGGCGGCCTCTCCAACGAACCGCATCTCGCCGTGCGTCTCGACGCCTTCATCCTTCCCCATCAGGCCGTTCACGTCGTTCGCGCCGTCACTGAAATCTTCCGCGACCAGCAGGGCCTGCGCGAAAGTCGCGACCGCGCCCGCCTCAAGTACCTCTTCATGAAGGAAGGCTGGACTGCCGAATCCTTCCTCGCCGAACTCCAGTCGCGTCTCGATTTCACCCTGCTCCCCGGCATCCCCGAGCACGTCCCAGATGACGTACTGCGCGACCACGCCGGCATCCATCCCCAGCGCACGCCGGGCCTCAGCTACGTCGGCGCATCGGTGCTCCGCGGCCGTCTCACCGGAGAACAGCTCGAAGCCGCCGCCGATCTCGCCGACCGCTACGGCTCGGGAGCACTGCGCGCAACTGTCTCTCAAAATCTGCTCTTCATCGACATCCCCAACGAGAAAGTCGCNNTGCACCGGCACTGAGTTCTGCAAGCTGGCCATCACTGAGACCAAGGGCTTCACCCGCTGGCTCGTCGGTGAACTCGAAGAGCGCCTCCCGCAATTCGATCAGCAACTCCGCCTCCACGTCACTGGATGCCCGAATAGTTGCGGCCAGCACTGGATCGCCGACATCGGAATCGAAGGCAAGAAGATCAAGCACGAAGGCAAGCTCACCGACGCGTATTACTTCTGCCTCGGCGGAGCCGTCGGCCAGCACGCTTCCATCGCCCGCCCCGTCGGCTACCGTTGCCTCGCCACGCATGTTCCCGAGTCGATCGAGCGCCTGCTGCGCCGCTACCTCATCACCCGCCAGCCTGAAGAGAATCTGCGCGCCTGGTTTGGCCGCCACTCCAACGAAGAACTCCACGTCTACCTGAGCGGCAAGACCTTGCACGTCGTTGAACGCGATCTACCCGCCGGCCGTGTGCCGCACGCAGTTGCGGACTAGACGGCTTTGAAAAGGCACGACTTTAGTCGTGCCGCAAAAGCATTTAGAGGATTTCGGGCTTCAGCCCCTGAGGGAATTGATCCATGAGCATGCTTCCCATCTTTCTCAAACTCGACGGCCGCCGCTGCCTCCTCGTAGGCGCAGGCAA
>PMWR01000474.1 GCA_003166055.1 Acidobacteriaceae bacterium | reverse complement strand
GGCAGCGCGTCGAAGACCACCAGCCGCGCATCCACGTCCGCATGCAGATAGGCCCGGTGCAGATTCGCCGTCCCGCTCAGCAGCAGGTCGCGTCCGCTGGTGATAAACAGCGTGGGCGGCAGCCCGTGCAGGTCGGCGTAGATGGGCGAGAGTACCGGGTCTTTGAGATCGGTTCCGCCCGCATACTCTGAGTTATGCGGCCCCGGTCGCGGCGCATCGAGATGCCCCGACAGCCCGCGCAGCGCGTACATCGCCTGCGAATCGCCGTCGCGCGCAAAGTCGCCCATGCCGCTGAAGATGCCCAGCGCAGCCGGCATCGGCAGTCCCAGTTGCTTCAGCTTCACGGCCACTTCGCCGGTCAGAATGGCTCCGGCCGAAGTCCCATAGATAACAATGTGGTCCGGCTTGTAAGTCTTCAGCAGCTCCTTGTAGACGGCCACTGAATCGTCCACGGCAGCCGGAAACGGAAACTCGGGCGCCAGCCGGTAAAGCACGGCCACGACCTTTATCTTCGTGTAGCTGGCAATCGGAATCGACTCGGTATAGGACCCCGAATCCGAGTTAAAGCCGCCCCCATGCAGGTTCAGCAGCACCTTGTCCTTGTTGGCGTCGGGCAGACCCTCCGGCGTGACAATGCGCACCGGAACCCCGGCAATCTTGTCCTCGACAATTTGGTTGGGGCAGACCTGGGTCCATTCGACACGGGCGTGGGCGGTGTAGGCGTCGGTTCCCTTGCGCCGATCGGCCAGCGACATCGGTGGTCCTTCGTCCGGCATGGCGCTGCTCAAAAAATGCCGTGACTGGATGCTGAGGTCGGCAGGCACAGGCACAACCCGCGTTACGTGCGCCGTGCCGTCGGCGTCGATGAAGCTGGTGTCGCGATTGGGCGCTTCCGCAGCGGTGGTAGGCTGCGAAGCAGCCGGCGGTGCAGTCTGCTGCGCGGCCACAGCAGCCGAAACCAGCAGCAGAAGATAGGCGGCATGACGAGGCATCTGATTCATGAGATCGGTTCCCCCGGGGTATGCGATTTAACGCGATTGGCTGGACTTCGAGAACGCTCAGGCGCAGAGGGACATCAACCTGTCCAACATATCAGAATGCCGGCCTTGAACCTCGAGTTCCTTTCGAGGAGAAAGATTCATGGAGAGCGCTGTCCACGATCGCCGCCGGTTTCATCCCATGCGGTTTCCAATGCAAAACATCCGGCAAGAGCGCTTTTGCGCGCTCCCTCTTGCCGGATGCCTGCTTAAGCAATTTGTATTAATGCGGTAAAACCAGCAACCCGGATTCCAGCAGCAGCTCCGTCAACTTGTCCAGCGACTGCGGGAATTTGTAGCAGATGGCTCGCACGCTCATTCCCAACAGCGAAGCTGTCTCTGCCTGGGTATACTCCTGCAGCACAATCCGGCTCAGCAACTGCCGGTCCAGCGACCCCAGCTTGTCCAGGCACGATTCCACGTCGAGAACGAAGATCACCGCGTCCTCAAACGTCTTGACTGGCCGGCTTGATACCCAACCCCGCGCAACGGGATCTCCCAGAATGGAAGGTGACCTCCCGACCTGCATCGAAGCATATAGATAACGCCGCAACATTTTTTCCGTGTGCTTCCGGTAGAAGGCCAGGCTGACATCGGGTTCCCTTGCCGCCGCCTTCTCCACCGTCCTTTTGTCCAGCTTCGCTACTGGTCGTGGTTGTTCCTTCCTTCCCAAGTCCGGCCAGGCTGTGCTTAAACTGGCTGCTCCCCAAATCAACGGCAACTGGAGTGCTGCGCTCATTGCGCACCTCCCGTTGTCTCTGCCACCGCCCAAATACTGACCAGCCGCTTGCGGACAGGCCGCCCAGCACGCTTCCGGGTCTCCGGCGATGGAAATTCCTTCAGTTTTGTCTCACAACCGAGACAGTAGACACTCCCTTGAGTCTGGGGGCGGTACCAAAGACAGCCGCACCCCTCGCAAACTTTTATTTGCACGCGCAACTCCATGACTGCATCTCCGTGTACGCATTTTCTCCCGACGGACTCTGTTCTTCGTTGTTGTTCCGCGGGGTGAAGAAAGCCGGGCACGGCAACTCAGGTTTCTTGTGCCCTGATGAGGGATTGCCACCTGTGCTCTCTCGTTTCTTGTCATGTCCATAGCGCGCAGATCCTGGAATAATCTCGACTGTCCTGTCCCGAACGCCTCTGCTGGGCGCCTTCGAGCAGGCTTGGGATAACCGGACTGAACCGCAGTCCGACGGTCATTGTTCATTGGCCGCTGAAAAGGACGGTTTTCCGCCCTGCTCAGCCCTCAGGCAATGAAGCTTTCTGAAAAGATTCCCACAAGCCAGTACGAGATGAAGTAGCCCCAATCTAGTCATACTGTTCTCTTGCGTCAATCTGTCCCGGCTGTTTTCCGCTGCTGCGCTTCCCAATCCGCAAGCGAGCGTTGAGAATGAAGGCCAATCAGCCCGGATCGCATTGCCAGAAGAAATGGGAACGCAGGGGTACCCGTTGCTGGTGGCGGATTTTCCACAGATGAATTTTCGACAGATGCATGAGCGTCTGCGCCAGGAACTGCTGCGCAGGATCGAACGGGGATCGGTGAGCGTGTCGCTCCTGGCGCGCCAGACAGGCCTTGGCCAGTCCCATCTCTCCAACTTCCTCCACAGCCGGCGTCAGCTTTCTCTCGATGCAATGGACCGGGTCCTCGCCGCCCAGCGTTTGGCCGCTGACGACCTTTTGCCCGCGCGCTATAACGCTGAAACTCCGTCGGCAGGCAAAGACGCCCTCTCCGTCCCCATCGTCTCTCACACCGTGGCGCTCTTTGAATCGTTCATCCGCCCGTCCGCTGTGCAGTCCATCCTTCCCGTGCCGGCCACCGTCCTCGAGTCGTTCCGCGCGCGCTGTTCCAGTCCCCGTCGCGCGTGGCAGCGGTTTGTCGCGGTACGCGTCACGGCAGCGGACGCCCTGCCGATGGATCCCCTGGTGCTGCCGGACGGGATCGCGTTGATCGATCGTCATTACTCCTCGCTGATGCCCTACCGGCCCAACAAGGCGAATCTGTACGCAGTGCGCCACGGAGCGCACCTCACGCTGCGGTATGTCGATTTCCTCGCCAACCGGCTGGTGCTGCGCCCCCACAACATCAACTTCCCGGTCGACCTGATCGAGATTGGTCCAGGCGAATCGCCCATCGACCTGATCGCCGACCGCGTCGCCCTGATCCTCAACACACCGTAGTGTGGCGTCTCAAAATGCCTATGGGGCATTTTAACCACCGGGTAACTGGCGGGTTGTGGCGTGACGGGTTGCCGGCAATTCGGGCGGGACAGGGGAACTTGACCGTTTCTCTACCTTCAATGCTTGTTCAGTGCATGGGCGATTGATTCGGTTCCAAGTTCCTCTCGGTTGCGCGAATCCGAGGATCGGACTCCGAAAAAGCACCTAAACAAACGTGGCTCTGGTCCTTGGCTGAAACAGAAACAGCAGCAGTGCACCGGCAATGATCGCGCCGACCCCACCTCGGAGCAAGTCACCTCTCAAGCAGTTCACAATATCCGCCAGGACCTGTATGCCGATGATGATGACTGCGAGTCGCCATCCCCAAAGACGGCGGCTAAACCACCCGATTCCTGCCACAGTGAGCGCCACGGAGAGCAGCAGGAATGGGATCCCGACCGAAATGCCAAGTGGT
The DNA here is from genome assembly GCA_003166055.1 of Acidobacteriaceae bacterium. The sequence goes on along the minus strand of PMWR01000474.1, from coordinate 8,542 downwards.
GCAAGTTGCTTGTACGCCGCCGGGTTAAGCTCCCACAGACGCTCCAGAGCGGTGCCTCGCCAAAGAAGTGTAATTGCGGCGAGGCTCGCCATGGAGGCGCCAAAGAACAAGAAAATGCCAATTGCGGTGAACCCTGGCGTTCTCCCGTTATCCCGCGCTTGTTGAATAGAAGCCACTGGCGTCCGTCGGGCAGAGCATCCCCAGCGCCTGAACCATGCGAGGCAACCGCACCGCACTGCCCAGGACACTAGACCGAAGTTGAAAGCGTGGTGCTGATTGTGTTGAACGCGGTGTCAAGGCCCTTCGCGAGCGCATGCATACCCGAAACGGCCCCAAACGCGATCAGTGCGACGACAAGCGCATACTCGACCAGATCCTGGCCGTTTTCCTGTTCAAGCACCTGTTGCATGAACAGATAGGTGCGAAGCAGCAGTGTATTCATGTTTCCGGCTCCTCATTAGAGTTGTTGTTTCGCGATGATCTTCTGGAGATCTGCGCTCGGCATTCTGCCACAAATTCTGACCGAAAACGGACAAACCCGATCAGCCGTTTGGTCAATTTGTTTTGACAGTCAACCGGGCTCCGATTCGCCGCGCATTACCTTCTCAATGACCAGTCCCAAAGGGGTCGAGGACTAGCCATTGGGACGATGAAGACAGTCGCAACGAATCGGGAGATCTCCTTCAAGCCGTTGCAGGTGGAGGTTGGCGCAAGTGAATCGCGATACATGATTCAAGCGGTCCTTCGCCTCCTGCTTGCGAAAAGGCGACGATCTCTAACAGCGGAGAANNAATCTCGGGTGCGCCAATATTCGCGTCCCTCTGCGGAACCTCGCGCGTTAGTGCGTGAATTCCAAGAGGGGAACCATTTCCTTGAAAGGCGGCATCGGGCAGATCAACCTGAGGCGCAATCAACACAACTGCAATCCAGGCCAATAGCCCGATCAGCAGTAGTGAAGACAGCGGTCCTGATTTGAAAGAGCCCATAGAAAATGCACGATCCTTCTGGCGCTGAGGCCATTGAAAGTATGGGAGACTTCCAGAACAATTGTCAAGCGGCTTAACGATGCATCGCAATCACTTAAGCGCTATTGACAGCCCCAACGATGCCTGGTTTAGGGAGTCCCGGTTGGATGCCCGCCAATCCGGAGACTACGAGTCGATCATCACCACGAAGATGCCGAAGTCCGCATGTATCTGGTGCCAGTTCAGCAGTGTACTGAAGACCGACCCGACAGCCGCGAAACGTTGTTCCAGACACCGGCGTTTCGTTGTATTGGGCTGCCTCCCTACGCCGCGTGCGTCGTATCCGGATCGTCGAACCGCGTAAACCGCGACACAAAGTTCAAATGCACCGTCCCGGTCGGCCCGTTGCGCTGCTTGGCAAGAATGATCTCCGACTTGGCCCTCTCGTCCTCCGACAGTTCCTCGGTGCGGTTGTAGTAGGAATCGCGGTGAATGAAAGCCACCACATCGGCGTCCTGCTCAATCGAGCCCGACTCGCGCAGGTCGCTCAGCATAGGTCGCTTGTCATCGCCCCGGCGCTCGCTGGCGCGGGAGAGCTGCGACAGCGCCACCACCGGTACCTCCAACTCCTTCGACAAAGCCTTCAGCCCGCGCGAAATGGCAGACACCTCCTGTGTCCGGTTCTCGAAGCCCTTCTTCCCGCCCGACAGCGTAGCCGACATCAGTTGCAGGTAGTCCACCACGATCAAATCGAGGCCGCCGGCCGTCTGCTTCAGACGGCGCGACTTGGCGCGCATCTCCGCCAGCGAAATACCCGCCGTGTCGTCGATGAACAGCCGCGACTCGACCAGTTGCTCCAGCGCGCGCTGCAGCTTGACCTGGTCCTCCTTGAGCAGAAAGCCGGTTTGAAGCTTGCGCTGGTCCACCCACGCCTGCGAGGCCAGCATGCGGCGCAGCAGCGACTCCTTGCTCATTTCCAGGCTGAAGACGGCCACCGTCGCCTTGCTGGTAACCGCCGCATTCTCCGCTATGTTGATCGCCAGCGCGGTCTTGCCCATCGAGGGGCGCGCTGCAATGATGATCAGCTCGCCCTTCTGCAGCCCGCTGGTCATAATGTCCAACTGCCTGAATCCCGTAGCCAGGCCGGTGACTTCACGGCTCTGCTTATACAAATTGTCGATGGTGCCAAAAGAGTGCTGGACGATCTGGTCGAGAGACTGGAAGCCGCCGGTCAGCCCCTTCTCGGTGACCTTCATCAGCTCCGCTTCGGCCACCCCCAGCACTTCCAGCGCCGACTCGCTCTGGTCCGCCGCCCGCGCGATGGCCATGGAGCAGATGCCCATCAGCTTCCGCAACAGGCTCTTGTCCTTGACGATCCGGATGTACTCCTCGATCACCGGACGCCGCGGCAAACCCTCCGTCAAACTTGCCAGGTAGGCCACGCCGCCCACCGACTCGACCTCCTTGTAGCGCGACAGCTCGTTGGCCAGCGTAACAATATCCACGGCACGCTGCGCGTCCATCAACTCCGTCATGCGCAAAAAGATGCGGCTGTGCGATTCGAGTGAAAAATCGCCGGCTTCCAGCTTTTCAGCGGCTTCGGCATGAGCGGCGTTGTCCAGCAGGATCGCGCCAAGAATGGTTTTTTCGGCATCGACGTTGGCGGGCAGGCCGGCGTCAAGGCGAAGATCGGGGATGGTGGCCATAAAGACAAGTTTAGGTTGTTTTGGACTGGAAAACCCGCCAATTTTAGCTGTGGGGATCAGGGGATTTATGGGGAAAACCGGGCAACAGTCCGCACCACTCCGCCCACGGCTCAAGGCGACAGCAAAGAGCTGATCGTCCTCTGCCTACGACCCGGCACCAGCAGTCGCCCGGCGCCCGTTAACCCCGGATTGGACCCTGCCTTACTGCACTGTAAGAGAAACCGTCCCCGCCTCGGTGAGCGTGCCGGACGTGCCGGTTACGGTGATGGTATAGTTCCCCGGCGTGGTGAACGGTGAGACGGGCACCGTGCAACCGCCTCCACTGCTGCCGCCACAGGCCAGCAAACCGCCGGCTATCGCCACCAGCATCGCCAACATCCCGATCACGTTCCGCAATCTCCGACGGCGCGCCGGAATGCCCAAAAGGAAGACGCAGGCCAGAACCGCGCCTCCTCCGGCGTACCACGGGATGTTGCGCGGCGTCGAATTGGACGCAGTGCATGATCCAGATCCAGTAGCCCTCGCAGTGGTAGCGATTGTAAGCGTAGCCGTCCCCGCCGCAACTCCGGTGATGCTGACCGGAGTGGTGGCGCCGAATGTGAAGGTGGGCGCATCGACAGCATTATTCGGGCTTGAAGTTAACGCCGCCGTCAGCGCGACGCTACCCGTGAAGCCGCCGGCGGGCGTGATGGTGATGGTGGAAGTATTTCCCGTCGTCGCGCCTGCGGTAACAGTGACCCCTGTCCCGGCGATCGCGAAGCTCGGCGGCGTGACTGCGGTGAGTCCGACAGTGCTGGAGACGCTGGCACTATAGACGCTGTTTCCGAGATAGCTGGCGTCCACCTGGTGGGTTCCGGTGCCGACGGGCGAGATCCCCGTAGTCGTGGCCGTGGTTGTCTGGGTAAGCTGCGTTAAAAGCACCTCCGCATTGCCATTGTAGAAACTGGACGAGACGATGTCAGTGACCCCGTCGCCGTTGAAGTCTCCCAGGGCGGTATTGGAGCAGCACTCAAGCTGGGGAGATCCCGTCTGCATCTGGCTGAAGGTTCCATCGCCTTTCCCCAGCAGGATGTTGATTGTTGTGCCGCTGGTCTGAGCGGCAACCAGAATATCGGCGATGCCGTCCCCGTTGAAATCTCCGACATAGACCATGCTGGGCCAATCCTCCACAGAGACTGGACTTCCAGGAGCTGCTTGAAACGTGCCATCCCCGTTGCCGAGCAGAACTGCAAGTGAGCCGCTACTGCCGTAAATGGGAACAGCCAAATCCAGTTTGCCATCCCCGTTGAAGTCGCCGGCCGTCAGCGACAGCGGCGAGCCGGCGCTCATCGTGCTCGTCGTCGTTGTTGGCCCCGTCTTGAAGGTCCCATCACCATTGCCGAACAGAATCACGATGTGCTGGCCAGCCAGGTCCAAAGTCGCGAGATCGGGAATCCCATCGCCGTTGAAATCTCCCACCACCATCGAGCTGAAGGTCGCTTCAGAGTATGTCGAGGCGGTTATCGGCATTTCGGTGAATGACCCATCCCCGTTGCCCAGCAAGGTGACCAGGTAGTAACCACCGCCTGCGACTAAATCGGGAATCCCGTCCCCGTTCACATCTGCCACTACAATCGGATACGCCCCGTAATTGGTTGATGTGGGGCTACCTGGCGCTACCTTGAACGTCCCGTCACCATTGCCCAGCAGGACCGTGAGGGAATCGTCAGAAGCCGAGGAGAGGACAATGTCCGGAATCCCGTCTCCATTGAGGTCTTGCACAACTATGGGGCTCCCTGCGGCGGTGATCGGGCTCTTCGTCACAGGCGTGAAATTCCCAGTCCCATCGCCCAGAAGGATACCTACTGATTGACTGGTTTCATTTAGAGCTACCGCCAGATCCGGAATTCCATCCCCGTTAAAGTCGCCCACCACGACCGCGCCGGGCTCATTGCCGGTTTGCGGATTGTCAACGTTGACCAAGCCCGTTGCATATACTGCACCGCCCAGGTTGGCGGTCGCCAGCACCGTGTTGCTGCTGGATGTGTCGACGAAATTGATTGAAGATGCGGGCGCGGCGACACTCGGCGAATTCACCGAACCAGTCACCGTCGCCGTAAGCGTGTAGTTCCCCACGCTTCCGCTGGATGCGATGGCCGTGGTGGTGGGGAATGTGCCGGTAACCGTCAGCGCCGCAGGGGCGGACGTGCTGCCCGCGTAGGCCGCTGCGCGATTTGGCGTCCCCACAAAGACGGCCTTATAGCTGTGGCTCCCGATGCCGGGGACGAACCGAAACACCGCCGTTCCTGCGCTCGTGAGCTGCGCCGTTCCCAGCAGATGGATGTCTGTGCAGTGCGCGGTGGAAGCGTCGCAGAAGTTAACCTGCCCGGTGGTCACTTGCGTGGAGCCGGCAGTAACCGCTGCTGTCAGCGTCACTTCGCTGCCGGACGCCACTGATCCGCCCGATGCGACTGTGTTGCCCCCAGAGGCAATCGTCAGCTCAGTGTTGGTTGCCGCCGCAGCACCCCAGGCCTGCGAAGCACCATTGCAAAACATGACCACAAGGGCCGCAAAAAGAGATAACTTGCCGAAAAGAATAAACTTCATGGTTCATCTCCAGGCTGGCCAGAGCCGAAACAGCGCATGCAAAACCGTCTCTTCAGAGGCAACCAGAGTTTACACCCGCTAGTTCTGCCAGTCGCCCGCGAAGGATGGGGGTCTGCAGAAGCCGCGCGATTTCGGAGACTCTGGAAGAGTTCCTCGAGAGTCTTCTCACGTGAGAAGGTCGTTCGTGCAGGCGAAACTCAAACGATCAAATGCAGCGCCGAGTCCCCGTTCACCACCGCATCGGTAACCAGGCGACGGTCGAAAGTGGCAAACTTCGCACCGTGAGCGCAGGCAAGCGCGAGTAGATAGGTATCGGTAACCTGGGCCGAATCGAGCAGCCGCGCAGTATCAACGAGTTGGCGGTCAAAGAGCGTGACGTCGTCCGGCCAGAACTCGTGCCCACCCAACCCGCGCAGAATCGCCATAATCTCCGCAACTGCCGCCGGCGTTCCCGGCGAGTTCGGATAGCGGGCGTGCCCCACGATCCGCAGCACGCCATTTTCTGTAAGAGGGCAGGTGGCCCAGCCGTGTATCCCTGTGGCGGCGAACCAGTCATGCGCGCGGTCGTGCTGCACATGCGCTGGATCGATCAATGCAATCAACACGTTGACGTCCAGCAGGTACCGGGTCACGGCAACTCTTCCTGCAACTGCCGAACCAGCTCCGAAGTCACCCTCGGCACGCCAGGACGAACCGGAAGCAGTGGAACACCGTTCCGCGTGGCGCTATTTGAAGGAGTCGGGCGCAGCGCATGGCGCACCAACGCCGAAATCACCTCGCCGACGCTCCTCCGCTCCGTAGCAGCCAACTCCTTGGCAGCAGCAAGCACGTCATCGTCGATGGCAAGCGTTGTACGCATTCCGTTTCCCCTTTAGAGCATCACGCATCAATCATCATACATCAACAATAACCGAGCCGAACAAATACTGGCCTGATTGGTGCCCGTCCGCCCCACTGCGCCTACATTCCTTGAAAGAATGCGCTGACCGAAGTCCTTCGTTGCACTACTGCAACCTGCATCTCAGCTTGCCGGAAAAAACCACCTTGATGCAGATGTGCGAAAGGGCACGACTTCAGTCGTGCCGCAAGCGATTTGAAATGAGAGAGATGGGGCTTCAGCCCCAAACTCTTCCTTTTTTGGTGCGCTCAAAAACAGACCCTTGTCCGCGGCCAAATCTGCGCCTTATTTTTGTGCAGAAAGTTTGCCGATAATTTCCCACCATTGGCGCACAATCGTTTCATAGCACCAATTAAATCCCAGGGCCGCCGGGCAAACGCCCGTAACCCCTTTGCTGTCTATTATCTGCAAAGAACTCCATTGCAATCAACCACTTACAGCGCAGCCCATGCCCTATCTCGCTGAAAAACAAGCCGCTTGCTTGCAGAGACGGGGGGGGGAGGGGGGAGTATCGCAATGGTTAACCTATGCCGGCCCATCATGCCCAACGGAGCCAAGTGCCACGCACCGGCTCTGTGCGCCAAGCCCTATGGCTAATACCCCACCCGCCTCCACAAGTTCACCGCCGCGCCGCCCATCGAAGTGGACGGGAACCTCAGGCTCGGCGTCCTCGAAGACCGCAGCGCCATCCAGATCGCCCGTGCCCAGGTCCTCGACGCCCTCAATTCCTCCCGCCGCGACACATCGGCCTCCGCCGTCGCCCGCTTGCTGCTCGAAATCCTGCCCGGCATGCAGCGCATCGAAATAGGCCTTTCCAGCCGTCGAATTAACCTCTACCACCCCGTCCACCACACCTGAATTGAAGGAAAACGTCCTCCTATACCCACACGTTTCAATCGAGGGAAGCATGCGCAAACATCTCAAAACAAATATCTTGATGAATCCAGATGGTCTCACGAACCCCTCCCTCAAAAAGCCCCGATTTTGAGCTGTGAAACTGTGAGGCCCTATTCAAACCAAACAGAATCATCAACTTAGGAAACGGACTCCCACAGAATCACAGAAACTGTGGCCCTGTGATCCTGCGTAACCGCCAGCGCCGCAAGGGTGGCTCAGGTCCCGTATTTGGGACCTGGGAAGCTGAAAGCTAAAAGCTGAGGGCTAATAGCTGCTCTTAAGGTTTCCACCGCAGAATCGGCTTCCTCGCCGCCTGCACTTCGTCGAGTCGTGAAACCCGCGTCGAATGCGGCGCGGTCTTCACCAGCTCCGGAGTCTCGTCCACTTCCTTGGCAATCGATCGCATGGCGGCGATGAACAGGTCCAATTCCTCCAGCGACTCGCTCTCGGTGGGCTCGATCATCAGCGCCCCATGCACGATCAGCGGAAAGCTGACCGTATAAGGGTGGAAACCGTAGTCGATGAGCCGCTTGGCAATGTCGCCCGTCTTCACGCCTTTGGCCGCCTGGCGCTTGTCGGAGAAAACCACCTCGTGCATCGACGCGGTCTTGTACGGCAGTTCGTACAGGTCTTCGAGCTTGGCGCGAATGTAGTTGGCGTTGAGCACGGCNNGCGTCTTCGGTGGTCTGGCGCAGCCCGTCCGGCCCGTTGGCCAGCGTATATGCCAGCGCGCGAATGAACATGCCGGTGTTGCCATAAAACGCGCGCACACGACCGACAGATTGTGGCCGGTCATAGTTCCAGTGCTTCGTCCCGTTCTCGTTTTGAACCAGCACAGGTGTTGGTAAGAACGGCTCAAGGAATGCCTTGCAGGCAACAGGGCCGGAGCCTGGACCACCGCCGCCGTGCGGTGTTGAAAATGTTTTGTGCAGATTCAGGTGCATCACGTCCACGCCGAAGTCGCCGGGACGCGCTTTGCCCACCAGCGCGTTCATGTTGGCGCCGTCCATGTAGAGCAGCGCGCCCTTGGCGTGCAAGATGTCGGCGATCTTGTGAATCTGGCTCTCAAACACGCCGATGGTCGACGGGTTGGTGAGCATCAGAGCCGCAGTCTCTTCATCCACCTGCCGCGCAAGGGCGTCAAGGTCGATGCCGCCCTCGGCGTTGGACTTGAGGTTCTCGACCGTATAACCGCAGATGGCCGCGGTGGCGGGGTTGGTGCCGTGCGCCGAATCAGGAATCAGAATCTTCTTGCGCGCATTGCCCTGCGACTCGTGCCACGCGCGCACCAGCAGGATGCCGGTGAATTCGCCATGCGCGCCCGCCGCCGGCTGCAGCGTGATCGCGTCCATGCCGGTGATTTCGATCAGGCAGCGCTGCAACAGCGCAATGATGTCGAGAATGCCCTGCGAGAGCGAGTCTGGCCGGTAAGGATGCGCCTCGGCCAGCCCCTCGATGCGCGAGACAAACTCATTCACGCGCGGGTTGTA
>PMWR01000090.1 GCA_003166055.1 Acidobacteriaceae bacterium | reverse complement strand
CTTCTTCACTTCTTCACTGCGTCACTTCTTCACTTGTTCACTGCTTTCCGTCTAACTCGCCATGCGGAAGCTGGTCCCCCGGTAAGCCGCCTTTTCCCTCAGTAGAATCGCCGCCCCGGTAAACGTCACGCGGGTCAGCTTCCACACCTCGGCCCGCATATCCTCCACCCGCGCATCGGCCAGTTCGTAACTCATGCCCATCGCCCCTGGCGAGTGCGCCTCAATCGCCCCAGCCACCTCGGGAAAATCCCTCGCATAGAGATAGCCCCGCACCATCAGCCGCTGCCCCACCAGGTCCGCCTCCGTCAGCAGCCCGATCTTGCGCCGCGCATCGTGGCCGTCCCACCCTGGACGGTAGTCCACCGCCATGCCCAGCAGCGAAGGCAATGCCTTTTCCGCCGCCTCGCGCGTCAGCATCACCCGGTGCCCGCGCGCACCGGCAGGCGCCTTGTCGCTGGGCGCATTCACCACCGTCAATACCCCTTCGAACGCCACCCTGTTGGGGTGCCCGTCCACATGAGGGAATTTCACCGCCATCGCTTCCAATCGCATTCGCTTCCATCCTCTGCGCCCGCCGCGCCCCGCCTCTAACTCGCCAACTCGCTAAACTGCTGACTCGCTGACTTGCTTACCCGCCGACTCGCTGACTTGCTTACCCAGCGGCCCAAGTCCCCGCATCGCCCGCACCTCGTCCACCGTCAGCACCCCGGCCTGCAGCAGCTGCACCTGCACCGCCAGTTCCGTCTCCTCATCCCGTGCGTTCAGCTCATTGAAGACAAACTCAAACTCCCGCCACCCAATGCACTTGCCGAAGAGATCGCGTGTAATATGCCCGGCCAGCAGCATCGCCAGAGGCGAAATCGCCCCGCGAAACGCCTCGTCCGTCATCTCCGCGGCAGTCGACTGGTTGACGTCCGCCTCCAGTCCCAGCATCAGCGGCGGCAGACCAAACGCGTTGGCCACCATCCGGATCAGAAACTCCTGCCAGGCCAGCCGCATGTCGGCATCCGTGCCCTGCGCAAACCGCAGTACCTCCGGCTTCTGCTCAGTCGAAATCAGCGGAACCCGTCCCGTCCCTTCGATCTCGTCCTGNNTGCTGCGACGGCGTCGCCTCGTTCAGCCACAGTGCGTATTGCGCCACCGTGTTCGCCGCCAGCTTGCCCGCAAACCGATGCGCGCTGAGAAACTGATTCACCGTCTCGAACGCCACTTCAAGCGGCCCCAGTCCGAACGGAGTAAAGCTGCGCGGGTTCATCCGGACATACATCAACTGGTCGTCGCGCAACTCAATCGCGCTCGACTCCATCTGCCCCGGCAGCGCCTGTGCATACCGCGCCGTCTCCGCCTGCCCATCCCACCGGGCGTTAATGCGGATCGACGCCCCATCCACGGCCCACATCATCGCCGGCCGCTCCGCGTCGCCCGTCGGCTCCATCTCGATCGCCCCATACCCGCCCGTCAGCGCGTCTTCGATCACCTGTTCAATCAAGGTGCGAAAACTGTCCACCGCGTTCGGATCTTCCAGCGTCCTGCGCAGCGCCCGCAGCTTCCTCTCCGTAAACGCCACGTCGCCCGACCGCACCCCGCGCCGCACCCGCACCTGCCAGTCCATCGCGGCAATGCGGTCCTTGATCACATTGATCGCCCGCCGCACCACCGGTGTCTCCGCAAACCGGCGCAGGTTCACCGGAGTCGGCTTGGGCAGCAGCCGCCCCGGAAACTGCACTGGACTCAAAACCGCGGGCAGCGCCAGCGTTTTGCGCTCCGCCTCGGCATCGGCTGCACTCGCCGCCAGGCCGGTCCTGCGGCCGCTTCCGGTCGCCTGCCGCCAGATATCACGCAACTGTTCGCTTACCCTCACGCGCACCTTCCTCTTCCCGCCCAAAAGCAAAAGGCGCAGCCTGTATCGGCCGCGCCTCTCGATCTTGGTTTCGTTTTGCTAACTGCCGGCTCTTAGCTCCCAGCTTTGAGCTACCAGCTTTGAGTTGCCAGTGAAAAACCGTTGTTTGTAACTGACAAAATCAATCCTACAACAAACCGACTTAATTATCGGCAAACTTACAAAAGAAATTTCAACCCCATTCTGAACCAGGTCAAAGCCCGCATTCCAGAGCTGATAGCTAAGAGCTAACAGCTAAAGGATGCCTCTCAAATTCGCAGCTCCCGCCTTGCCGTCTCCGCCACTCTACCCAGGTCCGAAGTCGTCAGCACCCTTATCTGGTGCTCTTCCATGATCTCAACGCCAAATCGGTACATCTCCAGCCGCTCCGGCACTTCCCCAGCCGCTCCCGCCCCGGACACGCCTAATTGGGCAGCCGGCTCAATCACGGCAGTCAATTCCAATTGCGCCTTCTCCACGCGTTCCACGCCGGCCCGCAATCCCGCCGCCGAAAACGCCAATACCTTTGCCATCTCAACCCCTGGCTCCAGGCTTACCGCATGAAACATCCGAATCATCCCGTTCGGCCTGTACCCCGCATCGATTCTGAGCGGATCGCCCGGCCGCGTATACTGCGCCGCCGCAATTCTCTTGCGCATCAGGTCCCACACCCCGGCATGCTCAAACTCCGTCCGCATTTT
>PMWR01000373.1 GCA_003166055.1 Acidobacteriaceae bacterium | reverse complement strand
GAGAGCGACGGACGCCGCTCCCTGGTTTCCCCTGCCGACAACCTGCTGGCCACCGCTTGGCCCGCAATAGAAAGTGAGGTGAGCTCTCAGTTCGCGTCGTGGCAGCCGGCCGCTGCAGGTTCTGCCCCTGCACAGCCCGAAGTCATCGCGGTTGACCGACCAACCCTCCTCCACCGGCTGCCCCCTGGCTTCACTGTGGGCGGGACCACTCCCACGGGGAACTCGCAGGATGCCCGTTTGGCTGAGACGGGCGATCCGCTCTACTCCCGCGAAAGCGGCGGCGTGGAATCGCGCGTTCTCGGACTCGCCGCACATGCGCTGCTCGAAAAGCTCGCGCTGTTGCGGATCACGCATACCTGGGAAAACGCGCGTGCTGCCCTCGAAGACGAGCGCCCACGGCTTGCAGCACAGATACGCGCGGCAGGCCTTTCCCGAATCGAAGCTGCGCGCTTGACCGAGGCGGCGCTGGCGGTTGCCGTGGCCACCTCTCACAACCCAACTGGCCAATGGGTTCTCGATCCTCATCTTGAGGCCGATAGTGAAGTTCGCTGGACCGGCCTGTTAGGTGGTGAGATACGCAACGTCCAGGCCGACCGCGTCTTCCGCGCCGGGCCCGAACCACTTGAACCGGGCGACGGCGTTTGGTGGATTGTGGACTACAAGACCGCATTCACACCGGGAAGTAATCCTGATGCCGCTGTGTCTGCCTTGCGCTCGGTGTTCGCTCCGCAGCTCGAGGTCTACGCACGCGTCCTTCGCCAAATGCACGGAAATGCAACCACTATCCGTGCCGGGCTTTACTACCCGCGCTGGACACGGCTGGATTGGTGGAAAATTCCGGCGTCGGCGGCTGAATTCTAACCAAACAATCGAGGGCGCGGCGGCTTGACGCTGCGCTGCTGTCGGGAGCCGACCTCATGTGGGAATTCATGACCACATTGAGGTTCCGGCTCCCACTCACTGGCAATACACTCAATGAAAATCCCACTGGCGGGAGGAATGGCGGTGCCGACCTGGGCGCGGCCCGAAGGGTCCGCTCTTCCAGACCATCGGCCGCTGCACCGACGAGCTCACCCGCACTCCACTTCCCCAAGCCGACGCCCGCGCCATGATCCGTCGGCGCGCCGCAGCGGCCGGTATCGGGACAAAGATAGGCAACCACAGCTTCCGAGCCACCAGCATCACCGCCCACCTCAAGAGCGGCGACACCCTCGACAAGGTCGCGGTTACGGCTAACCACGCCAGCCCCCGCACGACGCAGCTTTACGACCTGCAGCGGGATGAGATGAGCCTAGACTAGATCGATAGAACTCTGATCTGAAGCCAAGAGCACAATGGGAGTAGCCTGTGAACACCCATCGAGACTGCAAAGCGTCTGAGGCTCGGCTAGGGGCAAGTCGTCCGCCGCGTCGGCCAGCCGTCGCACAAAATCAGGTCTCTGGTCGTATCGTCGCCGATGGCTCGCCAAAGCGATGGGGGCGCGGCAGGTATTCGATAATCCCCAAATGACGGAGCCGCTGTCACTTCCTCATCCGCTTCCGGATACAGAATTAGCCAAACGAATCGCCGCTCAAGCGCCGCATTATCATCACGTTGAACAGATGTCTACACCCACTGGGCCGTTTGCGACCTGCACCGAAAGTGCGGAAGATCCGATTTGAGTGCCGCGCGACAACAGGTTCCCATCTGGAATTATGCGCGCGCCGGAATCCATAACGCGGCATCTGCGCAATGCGGTTTCCTTGGACAGGGATCGCCTACCGGGATTGGCGTGGCGTTATGCTTGCACATAAAGCCGGGGAAAAAGGATCTCCAGTGAATCAGTCGGGAAGCGGAGCGAGACCGGCCCCTTCTGTGTTGCCGAGGCCAACAACCCCTCGGCCACAACATCGTTCAAGACGCGGCGAGCTGAGCGCTCCGGCAATCCAGTAATGCGCGCCGCTTCGCCGCGGTCATATTCACCTCGCATCAGCGCCTCTTCAAGAAGCCGCAAGGATTCGGGCTTGAGAGTTTTGCTTTGCGCAACATACTTTTTGAATCGCCCCATTAGGGCTTCGATCTCGAACAAGCCGGACATGAACGTGACCTGGTCAAGACACACTTTCAGGAACCACAGAGTGAATTCCTTTAATGCACGTAAAGAGAGATTACCCCGCCCGTCCAGATCATTTTGGCGCGGCATGTCGGCATAGTCCATCATTTGCTTGTACTCACTGCGACTTTCAAGCCCGCGCGCCAAACCACGGGAAACGGACCAGAGACCGTGTGCGCCAATTCCGGCCGTGTGCGCCATCGCATGGCTCATGAGTCTGCTCACGCGGCCATTGCCGTCCGGAAACGGATGGATGTAGTTCAGCCGATGATGCGCTGCCGGCAGAGCGAGGATACGAGATCCCTTACCTTGTCCCTGCTGACGATAACGCAGCTCAAAGTGCCTCATGAAATCCGGAACGCGGTTGCTCGATGGCGGCAGATGCTGGCCCACGGCAACGTCGTGTTCGGGCAAGGACCGCCATTTCCCTGGTTCCATCATGAACTCCCGACCCGCTCCCTTGATCAGCAACATGGACTCCGGAGCGTCTCGATAGAACTCTCGATGGAGGTAGAGAATGAACTCCGATGATGTTGGGTCGGGCAGTCGGCCGTCCGCAAACAATTTGTCCACCTCGGCTTGAACCCGCACATGCGCTTTGGCTTCGAGCTGAAGATCGCGACGCTTCTTATCCTGATCGAGTTCTCCTGAAAGCGCGCGTTCGATGTCGCGTGGACGGGTGTGGTGGCCTTCGATCAGGTTGCTGTAGTAGGTGTTCATGATGCGCACGAGATCGGCGAGATTGGACGCTGTCCGAGGATGCAGCGCTGAACCAAGAGTGGCTGCTTTAGCGGAGAGTTCCGCCACGACGTCCGTGATGTTCGCGGGAGCGTCTTCCAGCAACGCGGGCTCGATCCGATCGGCGGTTTCAACGGCTGACATGTACTCATCCTTGGCTTGCGACAAAATGGCCGAAGTTGCGTCTTTTGACTCTACTCATTCTAAAATAAATAAGGGGCTTATCGGAGAATTTTGGCCGATCTTTTGGCCGATCTTCAGTCGAGCGAACTTTCCTCCTGAGATCCTTGCCACGAGCCAGATTCTGGCCGATAGTATTCAGCCGTAAGTCTCATTTGTTAAGTGATTTGCAAATACAAGTCGGGATTCTTGGCCGATCGTTTGGCCGATCCTGAATGCTGAACCGGCGCGGCAAAGGACATGGTGACAACACTTTCAGCAACGTAATTAACCTCCTGGTATCGGGAGAAGGGAGAGATTCTGAATGGATGACCCCACGACCCTATCGTCAGTTCGACGCGAACTGAACCAGAAGTTCGACGCCCTCCCGATCTTCAAGAGAGATCGCGCGAGCGCTCTCTATCACTTCTGCGTGGCGGTCGAAATGAGCACCTATCCCTACACCGTTGATCCGGACCTGGTGATGGCCATGGGCCGGCGCGTCTTGGAAGCGAGTATGCGGGCCATCCCCGGAATCTACCGCAACTGCCCGGCTGTCTCTGCGGCGCCAACGGTTCAGTTCAACCCTTCCGCCTTTGCTGAAGCCATGGAACTGGTTGAATTTGCATTTCGCTACGACCAGATCATGTACTGCTTTGAATTGGCCGATCGTGGACAGTTCGACGTTCGCTACGACCCGCTGGAGCAGCGCACCATCTTTATCTACGCCTCAGGCGATGAGAGCGCTGCCGACACCCTGCTGCGCAGCCACGAAAGAGATTCGAATATCGAACTGGCCACCGAGGCGGACAAGGCGGCCATTCTCGAGATCGCACATGAGGCAAAACGGGAACTCGAACAGACGATCCTCTTCGTTGATCCGGACGCCATCTCGTATCCCTTTACTCCTGCACTGAGAGCCGTGGCCAGGAGATGGGCAAAGGTCCTCGCAACCGCCCGGAAATGGGAGTTCCCGGAGGACCTCCACATTGGACTGGTAGGCACAGAAGACCG
>PMWR01000102.1 GCA_003166055.1 Acidobacteriaceae bacterium | reverse complement strand
CCGCACTCCGCGCAACATGCGCAGGTGGTCTTCCTCAAAGCGCAACTCCGCCCTCCCAATCGCCCTGACAACCCCCGCCTCCAAATCCGCAACCCCGCCCACAAAATCCAGCACAGAAGAACGNNAGCCTGCCGAAGGGGACCTGCGGTTGCTCTTCGATGTTTCGCAGCGGATCCATCAGCAGCCCATTGATCGTGAAATCCCGACGCTTCACATCCTCCTCGGCGCTCTTCGTATACCGCACCGCATCCGGATGCCGTCCATCGGAATACGCCCCATCCGACCGAAACGTAGCCACCTCGGTAATGAAATATTCTCGTTCTCTGGAATTCTCTCCTGCCCCGCAAGGGGCGTCTGCTCCACCGCAGGTGGCAACAAGCACCACCCCAAAATGCGCCCCCACAGCAAAAGTTCTCTCGAATAACCCCAGCACCACATCGGGCGTCGCGGAAGTGGCCACGTCATAATCCTTAGGCTCTCTTCCCAGCAGCAGATCCCGCACGCACCCTCCTGCCAGATACGCCTCATATCCCTCGGCGCGCAGCTTCCCGATCACCCCCACTGCCACCTCGAACTGTCCCGTCCCTCGCGCCATATCCCACCATTCTCTCGCAGTCGTCTCCTGCGCCGCGCCAGCGGCGTCTGCCCCACCGCAGGTGGCTACACTAGAAACATGCCCGGTTCCGGCCTAATCCTCGCCATCGAGTCCTCCTGCGACGAGACCGCCGCCGCCATCGTCCAGCGCGGTGCTCGCACCCTCAGCTCCGTCGTTGCCTCTCAGATCGCCACCCACGCCCGTTATGGCGGAGTCGTTCCAGAACTGGCCTCCCGCGAGCATCTCCGCGCCATCGTTCCCGTCGTCCGCGCCGCGTTGGCGAATGCCGGCATCACCCTTGCCGGCCTCGACGCCATTGCCGTCACCAGCGGTCCGGGCCTTGCTGGAGCCCTCCTCGTCGGCATCACCTACGCCAAAGCCCTCGCCTTCGCCAACAACCTTCCCCTCATCGCCGTCAACCATTTGGAAGGCCACATCCACGCCGTCCTCCTCAACGAACGCGAGACAACTTCCCAACCCCAACAAAGCTGTCATCCTGAGCGAGCGCAGCGAGTCGAAGGACCTGCTTCTGTTCTTCAGTTGGGTGCCCCATCCTTTCCGCGTCCTTTTGCGGAAAGGGTGGGAGACCACGAACCTCAACCCGTCCTTGACCCCGACCCCGCCCTCGCCCTGGTCGTCTCCGGCGGCCACACCCATCTTTATCTCGCCAGCCCCATCAACGACACCTGGCACTACAAGCTCATCGGCCGCACTCTCGACGACGCGGCCGGAGA
The DNA here is from genome assembly GCA_003166055.1 of Acidobacteriaceae bacterium. Next base: position 2,886 of record PMWR01000102.1, on the reverse strand, counting down.
AGCCTACGACAAGGTCGCCAAGCTGCTAGGTCTCGGTTACCCTGGCGGTCCCTGGATCGACGCCCTCGCGCAGCACGGCAACCCTCGCGCCGTCCCCTTCGCTTTCTCGCGCATCAAGACCAAGCTCCATCTCGCCGGCCGCGCCCCCCGCACCAAAGCAGCAACCACCGCTCCCATCGCCAACCTCGACCCCCGCTTCCTTTTTTCCTTTTCCGGCATCAAGACCGCCGTCCTGCGCTACGTCGAACTCCATAACCTTCGCCCTGAAGCCGAATCCCGCCGCCAAGCCCTCTTCACCGGCCCCGATGCGCCGCGGAACTCAAATGGAGCAGACACTACACACGTCCGCCCCGCGCGCAGCGGACCCACCGTCGAAGACGCGCTCGCAACCTGCGACCCACAGACCCTCGACCTAATCGCCAGTTTTCAGCACGCCGTCGTCGGCGACCTGCTCAAGAAAACCTTCGCCGCCGCCGAATCCCTCGGCGCCCGCCGCATCTTCGTCACCGGCGGCGTCGCCGCCAACCGCGAGCTCCGTACCCGCTTTACCGTCGAAGCCGCCCGCCGCAACCTCCGCGTTTCCTTTCCCACCCTCGCCCTCTCCACAGACAACGCCGCCATGATCGCCGCCGCCGCCTGGCCCCGCTTTTTAGCCGGCGACTTCGCCCCCGAATCCCTCTCCGCCGACCCCTCGCTCGCCCTGGGAAACTGAATGCTCAAGTCTTCGTCTTAGCCTCTGGTCAGCCTCCCGCCGAGATGGCATACTATCTAAACACCAAAACCTTATTCCCTAGGGGACATCGATGAAATTGATTGGCAATATTCTGAGTATCATTCTGTTGGCCCTCGGCGTGCTTTGGATCGGCCAGGACGTCGGCCTCATTCCCAGCAGCTTTATCTACATTCCGTTTTCCTGGGGCCCGCGCGGTGCTGTTTCTATGGGCTTGGGCCTGTTCCTTTTGTTCATCATCAACTTCGAAGGCCGGCGCCGGCGCTGAACCTGCCGCATGTGCGGCCACGCCAGACTCCGCAATCGAAGCGGCCTCAAGGCAAATCCTGAAGCAATGATGATCAGCCGCCTTTCCCCGCCGGGCGGCTGCCCCCTATTCCCTATTCCCTACTCCCTACTCCCTACTCCCTACTCCCTATTCCCTATTCCCTATTCCCTGATCCCCGTTCCCCGTTCCCTTGTTACAATCGGAAGGGCCGAAAGCCCCCGGATTGCGACTGCTCCCCGAGAACGATTCCAGACCAACGAATCCAGACCAAAGAATCCAGATCAGGAATGATGCCTCTCCGCCTCTACAACACCCTTTCCGGAACCATCGAGGAACTCTCGCCCCAGGGGGACGTAGCCCTGCGCATGTATGCCTGCGGCCCTACGGTCTACGACTACGGCCACATCGGCAACTTCCGCACGTTCCTCCAGGTTGACGTCCTGCGCCGCACCCTCGAGCTGCTCGGCATCCCCGTCCGCCACGTCATGAACATTACCGACGTTGACGACAAAATCATCCGCAACGCCGCCGCCGCCGGCATTCCCATCCACGATTACACCGCCCGCTTCGAAGAGGCTTTTTTTGAAGACCTCGACTCCCTTCGCGTCGAGCGCCCCGAGATCATCGCCTGCGCCACCGAACACATCCCGCGCATGGTCGCTCTGATCCAGAAACTCGCCGAAGCCGGCGCAGCCTACCAGACTGAAGACGGCTCGTGGTATTTCCGGCTCGCATCGTTCCCCGAATACGGCAAGCTGAGCAAGAAGGACTTGAGCGGCATTGAAGACGGCGCGCGCGTCGATCTGGACGAGTACGAGAAAGACTCCGCCCGCGACTTCGCCCTCTGGAAAGCAGCCAAACCCGGCGAACACTCCTGGGACACCCCCATCGGCCGCGGCCGCCCCGGCTGGCACATCGAGTGCTCCGCCATGGCCATGGAATACCTCGGCGAAAGTTTCGACCTGCACGCCGGCGGCGAAGACCTCATGTTTCCGCATCACGAGAACGAGATCGCCCAAAGCGAATCCGTCACGCACAAGACATTTGCCCGCCACTGGATGCACGTCCGCTTCCTGCTCGTGGACGGGCGCAAGATGTCAAAGAGCGAGGGCAACTTCTTTACCCTGCGCGACCTGCTTCTCAAGGGCTACAAGGCCTCCGCAATCCGCCTGGCGCTCATCTCCGTCCCCTACGGCCACCAGCTCAACTTCACCTTCGACGGCCTGATCGAGGCCACCAACGCCATCGACCGCCTGCGAACGTTTCACCAGCGCCTGGTCCAAGGCACGGCCCAAGGCACCTTTGCCGAGGGCTCCAATCCCGCGCTTCAAGACGCCGCTAAAACGGCACAAACAAACTACGTAGCCGCGCTTTCCAACGACCTCAACACCGCGGAAGCCCGCGCCCCCATCTTCGACCTCATCCGCGCCGCCAACACGGCCATCGACCAGGGTCATCTCTTCTCCGCGGATAAAGACGCAATCCTAGGCGTGCTCTCCAGCTTCGACTCCGTCTTCGATGTGATTGAGGACCACGATGCCGAGCCGACCAGACGAGCCCTGGAATGGGCTGAGCAATCCGGCCGCCTCGACGACGTAGCTCCCGAACTGCGAGCCCGCCAGGGCCTCACCGACGAGGCCATCGACGCTCTCATAGCCGAGCGCACGCTAGCCAAAAAGCAGCGCAACTTCGCCCGCGCCGACCAGATCCGCAACGAGCTAGCCGAGAAGGGCATCGTCATCGAAGACTCCAAAGACGGCGTCCGCTGGAAGCGCAAATAAACCTCGCGATGTAAGATCGGGTCCTTCGCATTCCCACCGCGACCGTGCGAAAGGGCACGACTTTAGTCGTGCCGTAAGCTACCCTAATTGAGAGAAGGGGCTTTAGC
>PMWR01000213.1:8017-14575 GCA_003166055.1 Acidobacteriaceae bacterium | reverse complement strand
TGCGCGTCGTTGAAGTAGGCCGGCACGGTGATCACAGCCTCGGTGACCGTCTCGCCCAGGTAGGCCTCGGCGGATTTCTTGAGCTTTTGCAGAATCATCGCCGAAATCTCCGGCGGCGTGTACTCCTTGCCCTGCGCCAAAACGCCCACGTGGTCGCCCTGCTGCACCACCTTGAAGGGCACCATCTTCATCTCGTCGTCCACTTCGTTGAAGCGGCGGCCCATAAACCGCTTGATCGAGAAAATTGTGTTCTCGGGGTTGGTGATCGCCTGCCGCTTTGCTACCTGCCCCACCAGGCGCTCGCCCGTCTTTGAGAACGCGACGATCGAGGGAGTCGTCCGCGCACCCTCCTCATTGGGAATGACTTTGGGCTCTCCGCCCTCCAGGACCGCGACGCACGAATTGGTGGTGCCGAGGTCAATGCCGATAATCTTTGCCATGGTTGATTTCCTGCCTGTTCGATAGAGTTCTGACTCTATTAAGATGCATCATTGAGTGAGATAGTGTCAACTTTATTTGATTGCATCTCCATTAACCATGGTCAGGCGACCCCGATTCGCTCCGTCCCGAGCTACTGCTGTGAGCTGGAATTCGATCCTGAGTCCGAGTCGTCAAACGGCCCGGTACCTTCAATGACCGGGTCGCTCTGGTCCTTTTCCGGGTCGTAATGGTGTTTTATCATCCAATCTTTCAGTAACTTAGCCCCTTCCTCCATCAACTTCCCATTCTCGAAGTAGAAGACCAGCCCCGGCCGCAGCTCCGCACGCAGGCCGCAGGGCTCCAGGTTCCATGGCTTGCCGGGCTGTGGGAGCAGAACCTCCAGAGTCTTCTGCTTCTTCTTCCAACGCGCGGGGTAGGTCCCGTAGCCGGCTGAGGCCTGCAGCCCGCCGATGCAGCTGTAGCTGAACTCGAAACCCTGCGGCTCGCCGCCTTCAAACAGATCCGCGACACCCTGCCCGTCTATATAGTCCGGCGTGTCGGAAAAGCTTTTGCTCTCCCGGCTGTGGCGGGACTGGGAAGTGCTCTTCAGAACATGCACCCGCAGCGGATAGTCGGCCGGATCGGGGCCGCCGGCCTGCACCGCCGTTGAAAGCGCCAAAAAGCCCGCAACTGCGACAAGGCCAACCAGAAAAGCACGCTGCATGAAGGAGACCTCCAAAAAATAACGAAAATACCGGATTTACAAACCATCCTAATTCACACATCCTTCACGGGCCGATCAGCTCGGCCCAGAAGCTGGTGGTGGGAGCCTGCGACGCCCGTCACTGCCAGTCGCAGGCTCGATCGTTTAACCTCAACTGTCTCGCCAGCCATGACCACCGCCGCCGCCCAAGCCCGCTACCCGCTCTCACAGGGCGTCAACCCGTGGCTCGTCACCGTCTCTGTGATGCTGCCCACCTTTATGGAGGTGCTGGACACCGCCATCGCCTCGGTGGCATTGCCTTACATCGCGGGATCTCTTTCGGCATCGAACTCCGAGGCAACCTGGGTGCTCACCAGCTACCTGGTGGCCAACGCCGTCATTTTGCCGGCCTCCAACTGGTTCGCTTTCCGTTTTGGGCGCAAACGCTTCCTGCTGTTCTGCGTCATCGTTTTCACCATCGCTTCGTTCTTTTGCGGAGCTGCTCCGTCCCTGGCCGTCATCCTACTGGCGCGGGTGTTGCAAGGGGCCGGCGGAGGCGCTTTGCAGCCACTGTCGCAGTCGATTCTGCTGGAAAGCTTTCCTGTCTCCAAACGTTCCATGGCCATGGCTGCCTATGGGCTTGGCATTGTGGTGGCCCCGGTGCTTGGGCCCACGCTGGGCGGGTGGCTGACGGACACGTTCAGCTGGCGTTACGCCTTTTACATCAATATCCCGGTCGGGATCCTTGCGGTCTTCATGATCAGCCGCTTCGTCCACGACCCGCCGTACATCAAGAACGCCAAGGTCCGGCCCTTCGACAACATCGGCTTCGGCCTCCTGGTGGTGTGGACCGGCTGCCTGCAGATCGTGCTCGACAAGGGCCAGGAGGACGACTGGTTTGGCGCGCTGTGGGTGCGCTGGGCTGTCGGCGCATTAATCGTGGCGCTGATCGGCTGGCTCTGGCACTCGTGGACCCATCCCAAAGGCCTGGTCGATCTGCACATCCTTAAGAACCGCAACTTCCGCACCGGCTGTTTCATGATTGCCCTGCTGGGGATGGCCATCTACATCACCATCGCCATTCTGCCCCTCTACTATCAGGAGATTCTGGGCTACACCGCATTCACCGCCGGGCTGGTGGTGGGCCCGCGCGGCATCGGCTCGTTCCTCGGCTCGCCGGTGGTCGGCTTTCTTGGCTCGCGCATCGACAACCGCAAGCTGCTCTCCGGCGGATTCCTCGCCTTCGGCCTTTGCGCGCTGGTCTTCGGCACCGTCGACCTGAGCATCGGCCCCTTCACACTGCTGATTCCCATCACCCTTACCGGCTTTGCGCTGAGCTTTGTCTTTGTCCCGCTGGCCACGATGACCACGTCAACCATCCCACGCGAAGAGATGGGCAACGCCACGGGCCTGTTCAACATGCTGCGCAACATCGGCGGGTCGATCGGAATTTCGATGGCCACCACGGCCCTCATCCGCCGCGCCGCGCTCCACCAGACAGAGATCGGCGCGAACGTAACCTCGTCCACCATGGTCTTGCAGCAGAAATCGGCAGCGCTGGCGGGGTTTCTGGTCCATCGCGTTGGACCGGCGCAGGCTCGCCCCGGCTCGATGGGCCTGCTCTACGGGCTGATGGAGCAGCAAGCCGCTCTGAAGGCCTACATCGACGTCTTCCGCTGGACCGCGCTGCTGGCCTTCTTCTGCGCTGCCGCGGCGTGGCTGTTTAAGAAACCACCCAGGAACGCTGCTCCGCCGCCGGGCGTGCATTGAGAAGCCTAGAACGCGGTAAGTAAAACGCTTCTTGAAATTCACCTGACTCAGCGGTGTCCCTGGCGCATTGTCGCGGCTTTTGAACCGAGTTTGGCGAGCAACTCGGCGACAACCCGTTCTGCGAAGATCGCAGCTCGAATGTGCAAGACGCCCGAATTCGCTCGTGTAATCTCGTCCATCCTGGCGGCGAATGTGTCTTCACCGTTCAATTGCTTCAGCTGGACATCGTCTTCGCCCCCAGCATCTTTTGGCAAGAAAAGGTCATACTGTCGCTCAGCATCGGCTTCAAACGGAGGAGCGGAGTGAAATGTAATATCCAGGTGTCGTCCGCCCTCCTTGTATTGCGCGCCAGCCTGAATGGGTCGAGAGGTGAATATGAGCCCGTCATTCAACCTTACAGATCCCCGGACTCTCGACGAGGTGGCACCTCTAATCGACTTCATCAACTCTTCTTCTACGATTGTCATGAGCAGGCGGCCAGCCTCATCGACCTGTTCCCGCGTGTAGCCTCCCCGAGAAAAATAAAGATTGTCGATCACTGTCAACGATTCGTCAGTGTTCGGCGCAAGCGCCCCACGCACGCTTTCGTCAACGAGTTGGAGGGTGTCAAGTGCACGTGCGAGCAAGAAGCTTACGAACAATTGGTAGTTGCCGCCGTCCGCTCCCTCAAGCGCATCCAGATAAGCCTCCTTGTGTTCGGAAAGAATCATGATCGGCATCGAAATCGCTCGATAGGTGAATACTGACGCCAGCGCACGAGCCACGCGCCCATTACCATCGGCAAAGGGATGAATTACCACCAAACCATAATGCGCGTATGCCGCTTGAATTACCGGGTGCGCCGCGAGAAAAGCCGCACTCCGCAATTCACCAACTAGTCGCGCCATTTCCGCTGGCGTCACATCCACAGGCGCATAGGAATGGTCCACTCCGTCTCTTGTGCGTACGTGATTGGGAAGAACTTTATACCGTCCTTTTGGAAGCGCTTGCTCCTGCGGGCCGACTGCTGTCATCACCCGATAAGTTGCCTGCGCTCGGCAAACCTCTTCGTGCAGTACGCGAATCGCGGCTTCGGAGATAGGTTCAGCCTTCGTAGCGAGGTCGAGGACGTAATCGTAGGCGTGAAGTTGTGCCTCAAAGAGCGGCCGGACATTCTCGCCTCTTTTGGCAAGTTCCACTTCCCAGGCTGCAGTTTCGAACGCCACTGTGAAAGTAAAACCACGATCGACCTCATATAGCCCCTCTATGGCACCTGTATCCAGCGCCGCGGCGCGTTTCACAATCTCATANNTTCCCTCAGGCAGATGATAGCTTAGCGCCGCTCCACGCGCGCAAAATCACAACCCGATCAGTCGGTGCATCCAACCAGCCTCTTACCCTTCCGACTCTCCAAGACCAAGTTAGCCGAGCTCAGCCGCCAATCTCCAAAAACTCTTCTTTTTCATCGCCATACCCATGGAGTATGCTTCCTCCATGCTTCCCCGGTGCCTGCGATTCCCTGGACTGCTCGTCCTTGTCCTGATAGCTCTTGCCTCGCCATTCGCCTGCGCAGGCGAGGTTCCCGCGGTTCCCGTTCCCAAGGCGCACACGCTGGTGCTCGACGGCCTGGGCAAAGGTACAGCGCCGCTCGATGGCCCGTGGCAGTTTCACCTCGGCGATAACCCCGCCTGGGCTTCGCCGAGTTTCGACGACTCCGGCTGGGAGCAGCTCACCGCCGGCAAGCCCTGGGGACAGCAACGTCACGCCAACTATGCGGATTTCGCGTGGTATCGCCGCTCCATCAGTATCGCGCCCGCTCCCGGCGTCTCGCCCGACATTCAGCTCCTCATCCCCGCCATCGACGATGTCTACGAGATCTACTGGAACGACGTAAAGGTTGGCCAGCTCGGCAACATGCCGCCCCGCATGTATTGGCTCAGCAGCCTCGAGCCGCAAATCTACAACCTGGGCCCGGCACGCGCCGGCGTCCTCGCCATCCGCGTTTGGAAGACGCCTCTGCCCTCCAACGACCCCGGCACATTGGGCGGGTTTGAGGGACTCCCGCTGGTAGGCAGCCCGGAGGCGATTGCCGCCGCTAAAGGCAAAATACAATTCGAATGGCTGCGCCAGCAGCAGTTCCGCTTTGGCCTCGTATCGCTGTATGCCCTCGTGGCCCTGCTCAGCTTCATTTTCTGGATGCGCGATCGCAGCCAGTGGCTCCTCTTCTGGATGACCATCTTCGCCATCACGCCGCTGGTCGAACTCTTCCTGAGCGGCCTCGAACTTCGCTACTCAACCGTCACGCAAATCTGTCTCCAACAGGTTGAAATCAGCATTCGCGAGGCCTCGCAGTGGTTTCTTCTGCTTTGGCTGCTTCAACTCCACGAGTCCCGCAAGCTGGTAACCTTCATCCGCGCGGCCGCCATTATCAGCATTGCTACCGGCACGGCCGACGGCATGCTGTTTTTCTTCTACCCCAATGTTCTCAGCACTCTCCAATTCCAGCTTGGAGATGCGTTTCTCACCGTCTTCGCAATAGGGGCCGAACCTATCCCCGCCTTGCTCGTCGCCTGGGCCATCTACCAGCGTAAGCGCCTGGACTCCGCGCGCTGGGCGGTGGCCATCTTCGCCTTTCTCAACGCCGCCTACTACTGCATCTCGAACGTAGCCGCCCAGGGAGAGCGCTTTACCCATTGGACCCTCGCTGACAAAATGAGTGCGCCGCTGTTCACGGTAGCCGGCAATCCTATCAACGTCCCGGTTGTGCTTCGCATCCTGCTTTTCCTCTCCATCGTCTACGCCGTTATCCGCTACTCCGTTACCGAGCGGCGCCGGCAGACAACTCTCGAGCGCGAGATTCAGAACGCCCGCGAGTTGCAGCAGATTCTCGTCCCTGAATCCTTCCCCGCGCTGCCCGGCTTCACTCTTACCAGCGCCTACCGCCCCGCCCAGGAGGTGGGCGGGGATTTCTTCCAGATCATTCCGCTTGAGGACGGTCCCGACGGCGCAAACTCGACCCATTCAGGCTCAACGCTCGTCGTCCTCGGCGACGTGAGCGGCAAGGGCCTGCGCGCAGCGATGGCTGTCTCTCTTATCGTGGGCGCTCTCCGCACCCTCGCTGAAGCCACCTCCAGCCCCGCGGAGATTCTTTCCGGCCTCAATCGCCGCCTGAGCGGCCGCCTGCAGGGCGGCTTTGCTACCGCCATTGCCCTGCGCATCGATCGCGACGGCACTTGCACCCTGGCGTGTGCCGGCCACCCCGCGCCCTTCATCAACGATCTTGAGTTGAGCTTTCCCGGCGCGCTGCCACTCGGCCTCACTCCTACCGCCATATTTGAGGAGACCCGTCTCAAGCTCATCGAACGCGACCAGCTTGCTCTCTACACCGACGGCCTGCTTGAGGCTCGCAGCCATACCGGTGAACTTTACAGTTTCGACCGCCTCANNCAGGACGACGACATCACCGTGCTCACGCTTACACGACTCGAAGTCGAACCCGCCGCATAGCTCATGTTTTTTTGAATGGGTCAGTCGGCGAGAGGCAAGAACCGCCGCATCTGTTCGTCATACTGCTCAATCCGTCCGCTCAAAATGTCGTAATACCAGCCATGCACAGTGAGCCGTCCCTCGACCAATGCGCGCGCTACCGACGGCTGCGCCTTCAGATTGAGCATCTGAGCCACAAC
>PMWR01000213.1:0-8004 GCA_003166055.1 Acidobacteriaceae bacterium | reverse complement strand
ACCTCGACCGCGTATTCGATGGTTGCTGTCACCCCGTCCACATCGTGGCTGGCAATGGGAACCACGTTGCCAGCATTGCGCGTGATGAACAGGTCTCCCGGCCCGGTTCCGAGAATCAGATCCGGCACCACCCTGGAGTCGGAGCAGGTAATGAACAGCCATTCCGGCGCCTGCCCCTCGGCCAGTAGATGAAACTGGTCCCGCCGCCGCGGAAACACCTCGGCAAGAAACCGCTTGTGCCCCTCAATCAACCGATCCATGATTCGTCCCCGTCGGCGGAAATCCGCCTGCCTCTTTCAGCCTATCGCACCAACGTTGCGATATAGTTACCTCGATGCGACCCCGCACACTTCTGGCCTCCGGAATTCTGCTCCTCGCCGCCGTTTGCTCAGTGCAGGCGCAAGCACAGCCCGACGCGACCGATCCCCGCCACGTCGACGCCACCCAATTTGGCGCCTTCGTCAAACTGGGTCCCGACTGGCTCTTCGCCCCTGGCGACAACCCCGCGTACGCCTCACCCGCCTTCGACGACAGCTCATGGAAAGACATCTCAACCGACAAGCAGCTAACCGACTATGGCTATCGCGATATTCCCTATGCCTGGTACCGCATCCACATCCATCTACGCCCCGGCACACGCAATCTGACCGTTGGAATCATTGGTGCAAACGGCCATTACGAGGTCTTCGCCAACGGCAACCGCATCGGCGGCAATGGTGGAATGAAGAACGAGCTTCGGACCGCGCAGCGTGGCCTGATCGCCTATCCCGTTCAAGACAGCCTCCTTAATCCGAACGGTGAACTGGTCCTCGCCCTCCGCTTCGCCCTCAACCGCGTGGGCAACCAGGGCCGTGGCACCAGCGATCCCCTACGTTCCCAATCTGTCTATCTCGTCAGTCAGGAGTCGGCCCCATTCATTGTGAGTTATGTCGCGGCCCACAACGCCGGGCCGCCCTTCCTGCTCTTCGGCCTCAGCCTTGTCGTTGCTCTCGTCTCGGTCTCTCTCTTTCTTGCGATGCGCACCCAGCGGGAATACCTTGCCATCTCCGTCTACCTGTTTGCCGCAGCCGCTGTCATGGCCGTTTTGGTCCGCATGAGTTTCAACTTCACGTTCCCTGTCTACATGCTCATGTGGGTCGCTCTTTGCGTCGAAAACTTCGCCCTCATTGAATTCGTTCGCCTGGTCCTTCATCTCCCGCGTACGCGCTGGCTCCTCGCACTGCAGGTTCTTTCCTCCCTCGCTTTCTTCGTCAATCCGCTCAACTCCATCGGCATCGGATCTTTCTACTTCTACGTCGCTGGATTCTATCTTCCTGTCCTCATCGTGAAATTTATTCTTCCCGCGCTCTTGTTCAGGGGTTGGCTCCGCGGCAATCGCGACGCCGGTGTGCTACTGCCGGCGATTCTTATCGGTAGTTTCGCCGATTACTGGAGCCTCGTCTGCGACTTGATTTCGTTTGCGCATTTTGCTCCGCTCTATCCCTTCCTGGTCTTTTCCCTTCCACTTGGAAGCTATTCGGTCGACTTCTATCGCCTCGGCGATCTGATTTTCTATATTGCCGTACTGCTCTTCCTGGTGCTGCGCACCGTTGGCATCGCCCGCGACCGCGCCCGCGTCGCAGCCGAACTTGAGGCCGCGCGCATCGTCCAGCACGTACTTATCCCTGAAGACATACCCGCGACTCCCGGCTTCATCCTGCATAGCACCTACAGGCCCGCAGGCCAGGTTGGCGGTGACTTCTTCCAGATCCTGCCCATCAAAACGGGCGGAGTCCTCGTAGTCATCGGCGATGTCAGCGGCAAGGGAATGCCCGCCGCCATGACTGTGTCACTTCTCGTTGGCACACTGCGAACTCTCGCTCACTACACGCAAAGCCCCGGCGAAATCCTCGCGGCGATGAATCAGCGGATGCTGGCCCGCAGCAACGGTGGATTCACCACCTGCCTCGTCCTCCGCGCCGATGCCGACGGCCGCCTGACGATCGCCAACGCCGGCCACATTGCACCCTATCTCATCGGCAATGAACTCCCGCTCGAAAACGGCCTTCCACTCGGACTTGCCGCCGAATCCACATACGCTGAGTCCACGTTCCAACTCGCCCCCAACCAGCAGCTCACGCTGCTCACCGACGGCGTGGTGGAAGCTCGTGAAAAGAACGGCGCTCTGTTCGGGTTCGAGCGCACTGCAGTCATCTCTCGCGAGTCCGCGGAAAAAGTAGCGCAGGCCGCGCAGGCCTTTGGCCAGGAAGACGACATCACCGTGCTGACCATCGCGCGATCGCCGGTGCCTGCATGAGAAGGCCGCTCTTTCTGGTGGTTCTGTTCCTTGCCGGTGCCAATGGGATGCTTTGCGGGCAAACAGGCAATCAGACTGACGACAGATCCGATGTCCCCCTGATTGATCGCGCCCACGCGCAGGACTGGTCGGCAGATATCAACAGCGGCTGGCGCATGCATGACGGAGACGATCCCTCATGGGCAAGCCCCGGCTTCGACGATTCTGCGTGGAAGACTGTACACCTCGATGACCTAGGTCCATCGCGCCCCGGCTGGCGTTGGTTTCGTTTGCACCTGAAGCTCAAAGAAAACCATCCGGACATCTCGCTGCTGATCGACGGCGGCGAAGGGACCTACTCACTTTATGTGAACGGCGTCGCGGTTCAGGGGCCCACGGTGCGGTCAAGCCTTGGCGTCGGCAAATCAAAGGAGCGAGCTATCTCACTCGACGTACCGGGTACCGACCTCGTGCTCGCTTTGCGCACCCACGCGACGCCGGCGTATGCCAACTGGCATGGGCCACTGTCAATGAGCGCGTCCCTCGGAACGCCAAATGCAATTGATGCCCAGCGGGAGGCGTTGGAAAGGGTCCGTTTCTACCCCCTGATTCCGGCAGTCGCGATCAACCTGCTTCTGATGCTTGCCGGCATCGGCGCATTCTCGCTCCATCTCAGCCAGCCCGGCCACCCCGAATACCGTTGGCTCGGGCTCTATCTGTTTCTGATTGGAACCGCGGACCTGCTTTGGTATTCCAGTCATGCCGTCGTGGTTCCGCTCGCGGCCAATTTCCTCATCGCCGACCCGCTTCTCTATGCTGTCGCCATCGCGCAAATCGAATTCACATTCAGCTTTGGCCATATGCGGGTCGGCCGGTTCTGGCGGATGTACGAATTCTTCCTGCTTGCGCCTCTCCCGCTGATCTGGCTCACCTGGCAGGGCCAGTTTCCCAGCGACTCATTCATCGTAGTCGAAGGGCTGATCCTCGTCCCGGTCGCCCTGCTTCTACCACTGCTGCTGCTGTTCTGGTACCGGCGCGGAAATCGTGAGGCGGGGTGGCTCATCCTGCCCAGCCTGCTGCCTGCCGCATCCATTTCCTTGTACGATTTCGGCACGTTAGCTTTTTTCCTCGGCTGGAAGCGCTTCGAGTTTCTCGATAATTCCATCCCGGTTGGCCCCTTTGCCATTCAGGCGAACGACCTTTGCAATCTCCTCTTTCTGCTCGCCATAGCGGTAGTGATGTTCTTCCGCTTCACCCGTGTCAGCAGCGAGCAGGCCCGCGCAGCAGCTGAATTTGGCGCCGCCCGCGAAATTCAGCAGCGTCTCGTGCCCGCATCCCTCCCACAACTTACGGGGTATCAAATTGAGACAGCGTATCTGCCCGCGCAGGAAGTCGGCGGCGATTTCTACCAGGTGCTCGAACAGGCGAATGGCTACGCACTTATCGTCGTTGGCGATGTCAGCGGCAAAGGCCTCAAGGCCGCAATGACCGGCGCTCTCGCTATCGGCGCGCTGCGAACCCTGGCCGCCGAGAATTACTCCCCTGGCACTTTGCTTACGCGCCTCAACCGCCAGATGCTCTCCACGCAGGAGAGCGGCTTTATCACCTGTCTCTGCCTGCGCATCTCCACGGCGGGCGCAGTGACTCTCGCCAATGCCGGCCATCTGTCGCCCTATCGTAGCGGAGAAGAAATCGAGATCGATTCCGGCTTGCCGCTAGGCTTATTCGCTGCTGCGGAATACAGCGAGACGGCGCTTCAACTCGCGCCCGGCGAAAGCCTCACGCTGCTCTCCGACGGCGTTGTCGAGGCCATGAACGCAGATCATCAACTCTTCGGCTTCGAACGCACCCGAGCGCTTAGCACGCAGTCCGCGGAGGCCATCGCCGCCGCCGCGCAGGCCTTTGGCCAGGAAGACGATATCACCGTGCTCACTATCCAAAGGACGGTGGCCGCATGACAACCGCTATGCTTTTTGCCTCCGCCGCGCCCCTCATGCAGCAGCTTTTCCCCCAGGTACCGCTGATCGAGCAGGTGCATCGCACACCGACGCTGATCTTCGGTGTGCTGGAATGCAGTCTGGCGGCGGCATTCCTTGCCCTGTGGCGCGCGGCTCAGGATTATCGCGTCTTCCGTACCCTGGGTTTTTTCTACGCCATTGTCGGCGTGGAGCAGTTCTTGCAGTATTTCGGAGGGTTCACCCCTACTGAGTGGTCGTTGAGAGCCCTCGCGGTGGGGGTATTGGTGGCGGCAGCGGGTGAGGCGATGCAGGTCACGCACCGCGGCTGGACGAGGCTGTTCTGGCCCATCTATCTTTTCGGGGGCATCGCCACATGGTTTCCTTCCATGGCCTGGGTCAACGATCTGCCTGCAGTCTTCTCTGAGGTTGCCCTCGGGATTCTCATCGTTCTGGGCTTCCGTCGCGGCAATCGACGTGATCGCATGGTGGCTGCCGCCTTTGCTTTTCACTTCTTCGTCCGCCTGACCATCTCCAACAGCTTCCAACGCCTGACGGGGCTGAAAAACTACGCCGCCATCGGCGGTTGGCAGTGGCAGTTCACAACCATCGGAATCACTTTATTGGGAACCGCCACGCTGGCCATCCTGGCCCGCGACCTCCTTCGCGACCGTACCGAAAAACAGCGCCTCGCCGCGGAGCTGGCTGCAAGCCGCGCCGTTCAGCAGATGCTCATCCCCAGGGAGATTCCCTCCATTCCCGGCTTCAATGTCGAGTCCGTTTACCGGCCGTACGGCGACGTCGGCGGCGACTTCTTCCAGATCCTTCCGCTCGGCGCCGGCAGTGCGCTGGTGGTGATTGGCGATGTGAGCGGCAAGGGCATGCCGGCGGCGTTGACGGTATCGCTCGCGGTAGGCGCACTGAGCTTGGCGGTAGAGATTTCGACCAGCCCCAAGGAGATTCTTGCAGCGCTCAATCGCGCACTCATGGGGCGCAACTGCGACGGCTTCACCACCTGCCTCGTTCTTCGCGCCGATGCAGACGGTAGCCTGACCATCGCCAACGCGGGCCACATCGCCCCGTTTCTCGCATGCAAGGAACTCCCGCTCGAAAACGGCCTGCCGCTCGGTCTCGCCGCAGAGGCCAGTTACGCTGAATCCACTTTCCAGCTTGCTCAAGGCCATCGACTGACTCTCCTCACCGACGGTGTCGTTGAAGCACGCAACAAATCTGGCGAGCTGTACGGGTTTGAGCGCACAGCGGCGATAAGCGGCGAATCCGCTGACCAGATCGCTAAAGCAGCGGAGCTGTTCGGCCAGGACGACGATATCACTGTCCTTACTCTTGTACGCACTGCCTGACACGACCAATTACTATTTCCATGAACAGGAGCTTTGCTCAAGCCATGACCAGCCATCCAAGCTGCCAGTCTCATCTTCGGCGCCGTCTTGCGGTTCTCGCTTTTGCCGCGCTATCTACCCTTGCACTGCGCGCCCAGTCTATCGACACCATCGATCCCGACCTCAAAGCCCGCGTCGACCGCATCGCCGCGCAGGTTCTGGAGCAGACCGGCGTTCCCTCCGCGTCAGTTGCGGTCGTCCAGCATGGCAAGCTTGCCTACACCCACGCCTACGGTCTGGCCCATCTCGACCCGCGAACCCCGGCCACGCCGGAGATGCGCTATTCCATTGGCTCCATCTCCAAGCAATTCACCGCGGCTGCCATTCTGCTGCTTCAGGAACAAGGCAAGCTCTCGCTCGACGACACGGTTGGCAAGTACATTCCCGGCCTCACCGAGGGCGACAAAGTCACCATCCGCCAGATTCTCTCGCACACTTCCGGCTACCAGGACTACTGGCCCGAAGACTACCTGATGACCCCCATGCGGAAACCAGAGAGCGCCCAGCAGATTATCGATACCTGGGCCAAAAAGCCTCTCGACTTCGAGCCCGGCACGCAATGGCAGTATTCCAATACCAACTTCGTCATCGCCGGCCGCATTGTGGAGACCATCACCGGCGCACCGCTCATGGACCTGCTCACCACGCGTATCTTCCGCCCTCTCGGCATGCAATCGGTTTGGAACTCCGACGAAACCAAGCTGACCACCGCCGACGCCACACCCTACATTCGCAACGCCCTCGGCCCGTTGCGTGTGGCACCCAAGGAAGGGCGCGGATGGATGTTCGCCGCGGGTGAGCTGGCCATGACCGCGCACGACCTGGCTCTCTGGGACGAAAGTCTCATCGCGCAATCCATCCTCAAACCCGAGAGCTACAAACAGATGTTCACCGAGGTCAAACTCGAAGACGGCAAGGGTACCCACTACGGCCTCGGCGTTGAAGTCATGGACCGCAACGGCCACCGCTCCATTGAACATAGCGGCGAAGTCTCCGGCTTCGTCTCCGACAACCAGGTCCTCGTCGACGATGGCGTTGCCGTTGCCGTCCTCACCAACCAGGACGCCGTCGGAGCAGCCTCCATCATCTCCAACCTCGCCTCACCCGTGGTGCTCAATATTCCCTTATCCGCGCCCGAGCAGCAGGCCATCGATATTTACCGCGGCCTGCAGCAAGGCCGCATCGATCGCGCCCTGCTCGCGCCCAACCTCAACGACTACTTCAGCCCCGAAACCATCGCCGACTTTCAGTCCAGCCTCGCGCCGCTCGGCGAACCGCTGCGCTTCCACCAGTCCCGGGAAAGCCTGCGCGGCGGAATGACTTTCCGTGCCTTCGACATCGTGTATCCCGGCAAGCACCTCCGCCTCACCACCTACACCTACCCCGACGGCAAACTTGAGCAATACCTGATCGAGCCGGCGGAATAGCCTCGTCTGATTACCCACAAAACCAGGTGCCAGAGGCCCCGTTTTTGGGACCTGGGATGGCTTGAGCTGAGTACCGACAATATGGCAATCACGGTACACTAGAACTGACTATGTTTGAGAACCTCACTGACAAACTCCAGCGCGCCTTCAAGACCCTTCGCGGCCAGGGTACGCTCACCGAAGAAAACATCTCTGAAGCACTGCGCGAAATCCGCGTAGCCCTGCTTGAAGCCGATGTCAACCTCGACGTCGCCCGCGACCTGATTGAGCAGATCCGTGTCAAGGCCATTGGCACTGAAGTCCTCACCGCGCTGTCGCCCTCCGAACAGGTCATCAAGATCGTCCGCGACGAGCTGATGACCCTTCTCGGCAAAGACACGGCGCGCTTCAAATTCGCTTCGCAGCCGCCCACTGTCATTCTCATGGCCGGGCTGCAGGGGTCCGGTAAAACGACTACTTCGGGAAAACTCGCCGCGTGGTTGAAAAAGGGTGGTCACCGTCCCATGCTGGTCTCGGTTGACGTTTACCGCCCCGCCGCTCGCGAACAGCTTAAGGTTGTTGCGAAATCCATTGAAGCCAAGCTCTACGAGGGCGACCAGAAGGGCGAAGCTGCCGGTTCCGCACTGGTCGAGCGCCTGGCAAAGGAAGCGCTTCGCGAGGCGCGCATCATGGGCTGCGACACGCTGATCGTCGACACTGCGGGCCGCCTCCACATCGACGAAGGTTTGATGGATGAAATGGCCCGCCTGAAGAAGCTGCTCAATCCGTCGGAGATATTGTTCATTGCCGACGCCATGACAGGCCAGGACGCGGTCAATTCCGCCGAAGACTTTCACAAGCGCCTCGGCCTCACCGGAGTGGTGCTCACCAAGATGGACGGTGACGCGCGCGGGGGCGCAGCGCTGTCGATCAGACATGTGACCGGCCAGCCTATCAAGTTCATCGGC
>PMWR01000451.1 GCA_003166055.1 Acidobacteriaceae bacterium | reverse complement strand
AAGACGGCAAGGTCGCTGGAGTGTGCGCCGATGTCGAGCAGGCAGACGCCGAGTTCCCGCTCGTCGGCGGAGAGCGTGGCTTCGGCCGCGGCGATGGATTCGAGGACCGCTTCGGATACTTCAAGGCCGGCGCGGTTGGCGCAGGTTACGGCACTTTGCAGGGCGCTGCCGGAGCAGGTGGCGATGTGGAGGTCTACGCGGAGGCGCGCGCCGACCATGCCGACGGGGTCGAAGATGCCGGGCTGATCGTCAAGGATGAACTGGCGGGGCAGCAGGTGAAGGATATCGCGATCGGGCGGGCGCTCGATGGCGCGAGCGCGCTCGACGACGTAGCGCACGTCTTCGCGGGTGATCTCACGCATGCGATTGCCGAGGTCGAATCCGTCACTGGCGTTGAGTCCGCGAATGTGCGGACCGCCGACGCCGACTACGCACTCGTCGATGTTGACGCGGGCCACGCGCTCGGCNNCCCTTGCGCATACCGGCCGACTCGACGATGCCGTGGCCGCGATAACGCAGTGAGCCCTCGTTGAGATCGGCTGCGAGGACGCGGGTCCATGCGCTGCCGATGTCGAGCACCACGATCAGGTTGTCCTGTTTCTGACTCATGGCGCTCACTGGCCCTGCGCCGCGGTGGCGGCCGGGTGGGTTGGGGCAGGCTTGTGCTTGCCTGGGTTCAATGCGGCGCGTTTGGTTTCAATGCGCTTCTTCTTGTCGCGGGCTGCTTTGGCAGCTTTGTCTTTGACTGTGAGGGCTCTTGCCTCGGCGGACATTGCTCCGATGGCTTCGGGCTTGGAAGTGCTGGTTTCGGCCGGCTTTGTCGTCGGCTTCGCATTCTTTGCAGATGCTGGAGGCTTGGACTGCGCCAGCTTGGGCTGTGCCGCATCGGAGGCCGGCGCAGGACTCGGCTTGGCCTGAGCGCTCTCGGCGGGCTGGGAGGCGGATGGCTTGGCGTTATCCGCGGCTTGCGGGGCGGGATCGCCAAGCGCGGCTGCGACGGCGTTGGTTCCAGGGGTCATCTCAAGCACCACCTGTTGCTCGTAGCGCAGGTCGACGGCTGCGAGTTTGGGGTATTGCTGATGCCACTCGGCGATGTGGGATTTGTAGCGCTGGTAGCGCTCGATGAAGTGGTCTTCGCCGAAATGAAGCAGTGTGTCATCGTCCTGCATGGTTACGCGAGCGTCTTCGGGATCGGTCAGATCGACCTCGGATATTTGCATGGAGAGCTTCTGGCCGCTTGCGTCAAGCTCCTGAAGGAGACGCCTGTAAACCGCCATGCGTTCCTGGCGCGAGGGCAGCGGATCGCGGGGATCGATGCCGGTGAGAATCGGAAACGAGTAGTGATGCTGCGCCATCATTGCGGGCGGCATGGTGAGCAGGATGCCGCTCGAATCGACCAGGCCGATTTCGTGGCCCTGACGGGTGAAGGCTACGGGCGTGCGCTCGACCAACTGGACGCGAATCTGGTCGGGGAGCAATCGCATGACGGTGGCGTGCTCGACCCAGGGAATCTGCTCGAGCTGCTTGCGGCGTTCGCTGAGCGGGACGAAGAAGATGTTGCGGCCGATGTCTTCGCCGAAGACGGGGAGCATCTCGGCGCGGCTCACTTCGGTGAGGCCGGTAGCCTCAATGTTTTCTGTGCCGGCGATGCGGAAACGGGAGTCGCGGCCGAGGAAAGTCTTGAGAAAGAAGGCTGAGGTTCCGAGGACGCCGAGGACAACCAGAGCCGCGAGCGCAAGAAACACGCGGCCCGTGGCGCCGGCCGGACGCCACCATGGGGTGCGCGGCCCTTTGAAGCGCGGCCCACCGGAAGAGTCGGAGTCGTCGCCGTCGGGGTCCTCCATTTCAAACGGCATGCCGGGCAGGGTGCGCCCGGCTGGGGGAACACCCGGCTGCACGCGCCGGAAGCGAGGTTCTTCTTGCGCTTCATCCTCCCAGAGCTGGGGGCGAGTTTTGTTTGCACCTTGAATTGTCACGCCTGAGCAGGGCCGTGGGAATCGCCAGACTCAACTATAGACCGGGGGCGGATGGGATTTTTCCGCATTGGGGCGGGGGGAATCCTTGGGGTTACGGGGAGAGAAGCAGTTGTCAGTTGTAAGTTGTCAGTTGTCAGTGAAGAGCTTCGAGAGGGGCGGATTGTTCGGTCATGGCGTAATCTACCGAAATGATCCGTTTATTGCGTTCTCGGGGCTGGATTCTGGTTGTTTGCTGCGGGGTTTTCGGACTGGCGACTGGATGGGCTGGCTGGGCTCAGGCGGTTCCCGCATACGAGTACTTCCGCGCCGGTAATGTTGCGGATGCGACTGCGGCTACGCCGCGTGCGGGTTACGCGCTGATGGGAGGAGGGAAGGATCTCGATGAGGCGTTCACGTGGCTGTGCGAGCGTGCAGGGGGCGGGGATCTGCTGGTGCTGCGGGCTACGGGCGGTGACGCATACGATTCGTATATACAAGGGGTATGCCACTTGAATTCGGTGGCAACGCTGATCGTTCCCAACCGCGCGGGTGCCGCGGACCCGTTTGTGGCGAAGGCTATCCGGGAGGCGAGCGCGCTGTTTATTGCAGGGGGCGACCAGGCGAATTACATCAACTTCTGGCAGGGGACGCCGGTACAGAAGGCGCTGAACGAGGCGATCGCGCGCGGAGTGCCGATGGGAGGGACGAGCGCCGGGCTGGCGGTGCTGGGCGAATATGCCTATACGGCACAGGGAGACAAGCCGAATGGTCCGAACCTGGATGGAAAAACGGCGATGGCCGACCCATACGGGCCTCGGATTACGCTGAGCCATAATTTTCTGGAGATTCCGATTCTGAAAGGGATCATCACCGACTCCCACTTTGCGAAGCGCGATCGCATGGGAAGGCTGCTGGTGTTTCTGGCGCGGCTGAATGAGCCGGATGGGAAGGCCGTGCCGACGGCGACGCGGCCTGGGATTCGCGGGATCGGTGTGGAGCAGGGAGCGGCGGTGTTGGTGGAGCCGGATGGTTATGCCAACGTGATCGGACAAGGCAGCGCGTATTTTGTCGGGCCGGTCGAGGATGCGTTGGTCGCGGGCGTGGGCAAGCCGGTCGCTTCGCTGAGTGCGGCTGTGCTGAAGGTCCAGGCGGGCCATGCGTTCGACTTGAAGACCTGGCAGGGAGATGCGGTTCGCTATTCCCTTTCAGTTCGGGATGGCGCGATTCACTCGACGCAGGTGGGCGGTGGGGTTTATTGACGAGCGGAAAGAGTTGCTAGCTTCCAGCTTGGGACTCAGACGACTAACTCTTCAATATGTTCTGACCGTTGTCGGAAGAACCGCTTCTTCCTTGGTATTGAAAAGGAAATTCGTGAGAATCCATCCCTGGTCCGCATGGTAGATAACAAACTTGGCGAAGAGCGGTCCCTTGTCGTAATCAAGGACCAAATAAACGATCCGCGTCTTGGCTGAAAGCTCTCTCATTCCGATGACTTCGTAACCACGGTATGTGCCATAGTAGTCCTGCACCTGGCGCAGGTTGTTGGCCTGCGTAAGGGCGTCTTTGTTCCCATCCAGAGGGCTGTCCTTGATCCATGCACGAACCGCATCCTCCGGGCCCTTGTCTTTATATGCCTGAAGGCCTGAAAGGATGACAGGCTGAAGGCTTTCGCTAACTTGTTTCTGGTTTGAATCCGGAGTCTGTGCCTGGAGAGTTAATTGCCCAAATGCAAGAACGCAAAAACAGAAAAGAAGAGCTGACTTCCGCATAGTCCCCCAATCAGATACTGCCAGAAAATGAGCCTATTCAATTTCATGAAGCTCAGACGGAGTTATCTGGTTTTTCGGTAACCAAGTATCTCACGATATGACCTCGGCTTTCAATCGTTAATGCCTGGTTTCACTGCCGATACATACCCCATCGTGTTGGTGACGAGCAGGCAGCCGGTCACAGGTCAACCCTGCGGCTTTTGACCCGCGGGCGAACAAAGCTCAGCTCAGCGCCCACCAGGGGAGAACGGCGCAGTGCGGCGAGAATTCCGCCTTTCTTTTGAGCACTACCCGGCGCGCTTCTTCCACTCGAGTTTGCCGGCTTAGTCGCGTTTTGCGGCGTCGATGCGGGCGCGTCGATGGGCGTTTGCATGACCAGAATCAGCGGATTTGGATTTCGTTTTTTCATTCGATCTCCACTCATGTCTTAGGTTACTGAAAAGATCGTCAGGTTGGGTTTGTTGGAGGCGACAAATTTTCTTCAGCGGCCAAAGCCGGGGCCGTTTTGGGAAGAAGTTTCGGCACCCTTCGACTACGCTCAGGGCAGACTCTGAAGGCCGTGCCCTTTCAAGGCGGCGGGTGTTTGCTGCTTATCAATCTTGGCGCTTTGTTCGAAGACCCGCTCATCGCGATGAGGCCGCGATGAACGGGCACAGTCCCTCGTAGCGTGATAGATAGGCCACTTGCCTCCTTCGAAAATGCGGACGTGGACGTCCGCGGTACAGAGGGTCTGGAGACCCGCGCTACTTTC